>NZ_VOYQ01000065.1:0-12375 GCF_013420195.1 Acinetobacter sp. YH01024 | reverse complement strand
GGAAGCAGATGAAATATTATTGGCGAGATTTTCAAGTCATGACAGCTGATAAAATAGAGCAATGGGTGGAGAAAGTATCAAACCAATTCGGAAAAGAATACATGTTTACTTTTTAATGACAACTTAATCAAAAAAGTGATTTAAATATTTATCCTGTAGGAACTATTGAGGCAGTTCCTCATCGTCTTGCGAACAGGACAGAATATTCCTCACGATATTTTTATAAATATAATTCAGTAACAGGAATTTATCCCACCATATTGTCTTCTAAGGATAAAATTAATAATGGCCTTCAGGGCGGAGTGATTGTACAAAAAGTTCAAGCTGGCTCTCTAGCCAAAGGCGTTATTTTGCCGCAGGATATTATTATAAAAATGAATGATGATAATATTAATGATGTCAGTGCATTTGTTGAAAGTTCAAACTATTTAAGAGGAAACGTTGTAAAGTTTGAAATTCTGAGAAATGGACAGAAAATACCTTTAGAAATTAGTTTGAAACAATAATATTTGGCTGGAAGGTGGGACAATTGCACTTTTCATCCAATTTAAGTTTGGTGCTCTCTGAAAATATGTTTTTTCTTAAATTGATAAAAAGATCCGAATTGCAATAAACCCAAGCAAAACAGTTCAGAAATCCTCAACTTCCTGTCATACTACGCAGTCATCAAATGGATACTTTGAATAGAGGTAATGAGCGTGATTTCAGTAGGTATTGTCGGTGGTACAGGTTACACAGGTGTTGAATTACTGCGTATTTTACTGCGACACCCAAATGCGGAAGTGAAAGTTTTAACTTCGCGTACTGAAAATGGCCGCCGTGTGGATGATATGTTCCCAAGCTTGCGTGGACATACAGACCTTTGCTATTCAGATCTAAATATTGAAGAACTAAAACAATGTGACGTTGTATTTTTTGCGACGCCGCATGGTGTAGCAATGAAACACGCAGAAGAGTTAGTTGCTTCAAATACTAAAGTGATTGATCTTGCTGCTGATTTCCGTTTGCAAGACTTAGCTCAATTTGAAAAATGGTATGGCCTAGACCATGCATGTCCAGAGCTATTAAAAGATTCAGTTTATGGTTTGTCTGAATTAAACCGTGAAAAAATTCAAAAGGCTTCAGTGGTTGGTAACCCAGGTTGTTACCCAACAACTGTTCAGCTCGGTTTAGCGCCAGTATTAAAAGCTGAAGGATTAGTGAAACCTGAAAGCATTATTATTGATGCAAAATCAGGTGTGTCTGGTGCAGGTCGTAAAGCCAGCCTAGGTATGATCTATTCTGAAAATGCAGATAACTTTAAAGCTTATGGTGTAGCGGGTCACCGTCATCATCCTGAAATTGTAGAAGCCTTAGAAAATATTTCAGGTCAAAAAGGCGTATTTAACGAAATTTTATTCGTACCGCATTTGGTACCAATGATTCGTGGCATGCTGAGCACAATCTACATTGATTTGACAGACGCAGGTGCTTCTGCTGATTTACAAAGCTTATATGAACAGTTCTATGCCAATGAGCAGTTTGTAGATGTGATGCCTGCAGGAAGCTCACCTGAAACACGTACTGTGCGTGGTGCGAACCAATTACGTATTGCGATTTGCAAACCTCAGCCGAAAAAATTAGTGATTTTGGTGGCTCAAGACAACTTGGTGAAAGGTGCTGCAGGTCAAGCCGTACAAAATATGAACTTGATGTTTAGTTTTGCTGAAAATGCAGGACTTCAAGGCATTGGTTTATTACCATAAGAAACGATTTAAAACTTCACACACATTTAAAACTGGATTTAAATGTGTGCCTTGAGTGAACTAAAAATAAGAGATGACGATGTCGAATACAGAATCTAATTTCAAGTCAGAACCTGAAAACAGTGAAAAAACGCCTTTTATGAAGACGAATATGCCACTGGCGATTGGTGCAGTTGTACTTGCATTGAGCAGCGGTTTGCTCGGATATAGTATCGGTCATCGTCAGGGCTTAACAGTGGTCGGTTATGATGCAGATGCAGAGCAACTTGTTGATGTGGTGCAAAAGCAAAAAACTGAATTAGCAGGGCTAAATAAAAGTTTGAATGCGGCAATCCAAGAGCGTGATGTCGCTGTAAGTAATTCAAATGATTTATATTTGGCTGTTAAAAAAGCACGTGATGATCAAGAATTAACGGGTAATTTAGGTGTTTTGTATCGTGAAGTATTGCGCCAACGTGGTGGTATGCCTCTTGCAGTACAACATTTAGCGATTAAACCATTACCTGAAAATGCGTATGAATACCAACTTGATCTCGTTCAAGTTAGCCCATCAAAAAGTAATGTATCTGGAGGCGTTGAGCTGCGCCTAATTAAGGGTACAGAAGTACTTGCAGTGCCTTTAGAAGACAAAAACTTTAACTTTAGCGAAAGTGAACGACTCACTGGACGTTGGACCATGCCTAAAGGCTTTAGTCCAGACTTTATTGAAGTGCGTTTAAGCGGTTCTAAACCCGTTATTCGCCGTTTTAGCTGGTCGAAAGGTCAGCCTGTTGAAAATCAATCTGCCTTCCTTTCAGAAATTCCTCAAACTGAAGCAAGTGCAAACTAAGTGTGAAACCTAAATCCTATGCGAATCAATAAGCGTCAAACGTGTTTATCTGACATTAAAAATTCATTTTACCAATCTGGTTTAGTGGACTGGCATCTAAACCCGACTCTCAGCCAAGGTACGCAGGATGATGGTGATTCAGACATTCAAGTATTGACTGCGCCACCTGAGTTAAAGCGTCCTCCTATGTATGCTGTCGTTTTAATGAACGATGATTACACCCCAATGGACTTTGTAATTGAAATTTTACAACAATACTTTGCTTTGAATCTTGACCAAGCCACTCAAGTAATGCTAACTGTACATTATGAAGGAAAGGGTGTTGCAGGGGTTTATCCGCGAGACATCGCAGAGACTAAAGCAAATCAGGTCAATAATTACGCTCGGTCGCAAAGTCATCCATTACTTTGTCAGATTGAGCCAAAAGATTAATAAGGGGATTACATGCTCAGTCGTCAATTAGAAGTATCACTACGTTTGGCTGTCAGCATGGCTCGTCAAAAGAGACATGAATTTTTGACGGTAGAACATTTATTATTGGCTTTACTGGATAATGATTCCGCTGTTAATGCATTGAAAGCATGTGGCGCAGACATTATTGTGCTTCGCAAAGAACTTGAAGAATACGTAGAACAACATACCCCTAAGCTTGGCGAAAATAGCGATCAAGCGCCACATCCTACAGAAAGTTTTGATCGTATTTTGCAGCGTGCAATTTTCCATGTGCAATCGAGTGGTAATGACCGCACTGTAGAAGGTGCAGACATTTTAGTTGCGATGTATTCAGAGCGTGATTCATTTGCGGTGTATTTACTTAAACGCCATCAAATCAACCGTTTGACATTAACGCAGTATTTGTCTCATGGCACACGTAAAGACGAAGTCCAAGCCGAAGAAGAAATCGAAGAGCTCGATGGTGAAAACACCACGTCTTCAAATTCTGGCCCATTAGAGCTATATACGACCAATCTGAATGTTGAAGCTCAAAAAGGCAAAACAGATCCACTGATTGGTCGTGAAAAAGAGATTGAACGTACAGCTCAAATTCTATGCCGTCGCCGTAAAAATAACCCACTTTTGGTGGGTGATCCGGGTGTAGGTAAAACTTCGATTGCTGAAGGTTTGGCTTGGCTCATTGTAAATGGCAAAGCTCCTAAACCGCTTGAAAATGCAGAAGTATTTAGTTTAGACATTGGTGCTTTAGTTGCAGGAACTAAATACCGTGGTGATTTTGAAAAGCGTTTAAAACAACTGTTAAATGCATTGAAGAAAAAGCCCGAAGCTATTTTATTTATTGATGAAATTCATATGATCATCGGTGCAGGCTCAAGTATGGGCAGCACGATGGATGCATCGAACCTCATCAAACCAGCTTTGGCGAATGGTACTTTACGTTGTATCGGTTCAACGACTTTCCAAGAATACCGTCAAGTTTTTGAAAAAGATCATGCATTATCTCGTCGTTTCCAAAAAATTGATGTCAATGAACCATCTATTTCAGAAACGATTGATATTCTGCGTGGCTTAAAAGGCAAATTTGAAGAATTCCATCATGTGAAATACGAAGATCAAGCGTTGGTTTCTGCGGTTGAACTATCAGCGAAATTTATCAATGATCGTTTCTTACCTGATAAAGCCATTGATGTGATTGATGAAGCTGGTGCGCAGCGTCGTTTAAAAGCTGAGCAAGATGATACAGTCATTTCAGTTGAAAACATTGAAGATATCGTTTCGAAAATTGCGCGTATTCCACCGAAAACTGTCTCTAAAGATGACAAGAGCGTTCTTGAAAATCTTGAGCGTGATCTGAAACGTGTGGTGTTTGGTCAAGATGAAGCGATTGAAGCGCTTGCATCGGCGATTAAATTATCTCGTGCAGGTCTTAAAGCACCAGATAAGCCAGTGGGTAATTTTGTCTTTGCGGGTCCTACAGGTGTGGGTAAAACTGAAGTCACTAAGCAATTGGCAAAATTATTAGGCGTTGAACTTGTACGTTTCGATATGTCGGAATACATGGAACGTCATGCCGTATCTCGTTTAATTGGTGCGCCTCCGGGTTATGTAGGTTTTGATCAAGGTGGTTTGTTGACCGACGCGATTCATAAAAATCCGCATTGCGTACTTTTACTAGACGAAATTGAGAAAGCGCATCCAGATGTCTTTAATTTGTTATTACAAATTATGGATCATGGTTCATTAACGGATAACAATGGTCGTAAGTCTGACTTCCGTAACGTCGTGTTAGTGCTGACTACCAATATTGGTGCAGAATCAATTTCACGTGTGAGCATTGGTTTCATGGATCAAGATAACAGTAATGATAACCAAGACGCGATGAAAAAAGCCTTCTCTCCGGAGTTCCGTAACCGCTTAGATGGTGTTATTCAATTTAAAGCATTGCCAACAACTGTCATTGAAAGTGTGGTTGATAAGTTTTTAACAGAGCTTCAGGCACAGTTAGATGACAAAAAAGTGGTTCTTGAGGTTGACCAAGATGCACGCGAATGGATGGCAGAGCAAGGATACGATCGCTTGATGGGCGCTCGTCCAATGCAGCGTTTAATTCAAGAGCATTTGAAGAAACCGCTTGCTGAAATGATTTTGTTTGGCGAGCTTGCGGAACATGGCGGTAATGTTGGTGTTTCAGTGAAGAAAGAAAATGGCAAAGCTGTGGGCTTAAAACTCGAAGTGTTTGAAGACCAAACCGCTGAACCTGCTTAAGTAATTTAATTAACGAAAAACCCGTGCTTGCACGGGTTTTTTATATTTATTCGACGCTAGATTTGGGTTTCTCAATGATGGACATACCATTAACAAAAGTGCTGACCACATTTGGTTTATTTGCACTGACAGCATTGATGGAAATTTTAGGCTGTTACTTCCCATATTTGATTTTAAATCAGAAAAAATCGCAGTGGTTATGGATTCCAACAGCGCTTGCATTGGCTGCATTTGTTTGGTTATTGACGTTGCATCCAGCAGCTTCGGGTCGTATCTATGCAGCCTATGGCGGAATCTACATTTTCTCTGCATTGCTGTGGTTGCGTTTTGTCGATCACGTAGTTCTAACACGTTGGGATATGCTAGGTGGCGTCATTGTGTTGGTGGGCGCAGCTGTGATTGTATTACAGCCTCAAGGTTTAATTCGTTAAGTTAAACAATGCAAAAGTTAAACCAAGAGCTGTAAGAAATTAGATATTTATTTAAATTTGCACTCTGTATTTTTAATGATAATTTCGTATTGATTGCTACCCGAGCTTAGATCCATTTCAATTTTATATGGATTAACACGTTGAAATTGATGCTCGAATAGTAATTCACAGTTTTGGAGTGAATTATGCTTGATGAGTTGCTTCACCTTATGTTCACCGACTGATTGTTCAAATTGCGCAAAATCAGGGGTGGTGATAATACCATCAATTTCAATCTTATCCGCTTCAATTTCCATTTTTTCCATCAACATATTCTGATCAACTTGATAGGGAAGAGTGCGTGAATCTTCATCACTAATGGCAGCCAGTATTTCGTTTAAACCTGTTTTATTTTTAATTTTAAAATTGCTATCTAAAATCTGATTTTTCACCAAGTATTGATCTAATTCACTTGGTTCACCAGCAAAGCTAAAAGTAGATAAGCTCAATCCAAGAGCCAATAAGCAAATATTTCTTAAACGCATAATCTTAATCACTTATAAAAGTTATGGTTTTATTAAAGCATGCAAAAACAAAAAAAGCACCCGAAGGTGCTTTTTTATCTAAGTAAAACCTTAGTCTTTTTTAAGATTTTCGTTAATTAAGAATTCAACAAGTGCTTTTTGTGCATGTAAGCGATTTTCAGCTTCATCCCAAACCACAGCATTTTTGTGGTCAAGCATATTTTCAGAAATTTCTTCGCCACGATGCGCAGGTAAGCAGTGCATAAATAGGCAGTCAGCGTGAGCAAGATCCATCAGGCGTTCATTCACTTGATAATCAGCAAACGCTTTTTCACGAATTTTTTGCTCTTCTTCTTGGCCCATACTTGCCCAAACATCTGTAACGATTAAATCTGCATTAACTGCAGCATCTTCGGCAGAATCAACAAGTTCCACACAGTGTGCAAATTCAGATAAAAATTCTGCTTTAGGTTCATAGCCCTTAGGTGCAGCGATTTTTAATTTAAAGCCCCACATATGAGCCGCTTCAATATATGAGTTACACATATTGTTGCCATCACCAATCCAAGCAACCGTTTTACCTTCAATAGAACCACGGTGTTCAACAAATGTTTGAACATCGGCAAGTAATTGGCAAGGGTGGTGATCATCTGTTAATGCATTGATGACAGGAACTTTTGAATAAGAAGCAAAACGTTCAACAATGTCATGACCAAAAGTACGAATCATCACAATATCAAGCATGCTTGAAATCACACGTGCAGAATCTTCTACTGGCTCGCCACGACCTAATTGAGAGTCGCGAGATGAAAGGAAAATTGCGCTACCACCAAATTGGCTCATTCCTGCTTCAAACGATACACGTGTACGGGTGCTCGATTTCTCAAAAATCATGCCCATGACTTTACCAACGAAAGGTTGGAAAACTTCATTGTTATGCTGTTTGCGCTTGAGTTCGATACCGCGCTGTACAATTTGGTTAAGTTCTAAAGTCGATAAATCGCGTAAAGTTAGAAAGTGACGTAGAGCCATTGTTACTCCACAATAATTGCTGAATCAAAGAACAAAACAACAATTAGTTGTTGGTTGGTTAGAGAAAAAGGAATCGATTAATATACTATAAGAGAGGTAAATTGCAAAAAATCTAGCGCTTTTGGTGACCGTCTAGGAAACGATCGACGCAATAACTGATGTAATTGATTGTTTCTTGATCATTTTCATCAATGCTGATGCCCATGAGAACGCGCCATTCTAAATTACGCAGAATCCCAAAATAAAACTGAGCCGAAAACAGCGGGTTTTCACAATACAGCAAACCGTGTTGATGTGCTTGATATAAAATTTCGGCAACGGTGTTCTGAATTTGTTTCGGACCTTGCTCATGAATATAACGTGCTATTTCAGGATTACGTCCTGTTTGTTCTAAGACTAACCGCATAAATGCCGCATTTTCAGGCATCACGATATGCTGATGAAAGTCACTTAAAGTATTGATGAGATAAGCACGAATATCGGTGTCAGGGCTCACCGTAAATGGTAGGCAAATATCTTTGAAAAATAAGCAGCGACGATAGTCACAAATGGCCTTAAATAATCCGTCTTTATTACCAAAATATTTATAGATTGACGCTTTTGAACCACCTGCATGATTCACGATGTCATCTAATGAAACTGCATCAAAACCACGTTTTAAAAAAAGCTCCGTAGCACTTTCTAAAAGCGCAACACATCGTTCATGTCCGCGCCTCGTTTGTGGCTGGTCATGCGTTAGAGGTTCAATGTGTATTAAATCTTGCATAAAGTGATAATTTTTAACAAAAAAAGAGCTGATTTGACGATAATTATAGCAAAAAAATTAGTACTTTTCTGCTTTGCTTATAAATCAGAGATCTTTGACTAAAGAATAACAACAGATAGGTGACAAGTGAAATATTTGACTAAAGTTTTAGAGTTAATATTCTACAAAGCCATAGAGTTGGAAAAAAATATGGATATACTCAAACTTCGAAAATTAAAGTAAATGCCGTGGAAAGGAATATGACACAACAAACGTCTGCAGGCTTAAGATTTAGACAAGCATTGGAAGTAGAAAAACCATTACAAATCATTGGCACAGTAAATGCCTATGCAGCAATGATGGCAAAAGAAGTTGGCTATAAAGCCATATATTTATCTGGTGCAGGTGTTGCGAACTATTCTTATGGTTTACCTGACTTAGGCATGACCAGTTTAGACAATGTTTTGGAAGATGTTCGTCGTATTACTGAACGTGTAGATACGCCATTACTTGTCGATATCGATACAGGTTGGGGCGGTGCATTTAATATTGCCCGCAGTGTGAAGCAAATGATTGCAGCAGGTGCAGCAGCGGTTCATATTGAAGACCAAGTCGCACAAAAGCGTTGTGGTCACCGTCCGAACAAAGAAATCGTGTCACAACAAGAAATGGTTGACCGTATTAAAGCGGCTGTTGATGCAAAAACCGATTCAAACTTTGTGGTGATGGCGCGTACAGATGCATTACAAAAAGAAGGTTTGCAAGCAGTGATCGACCGTGCATGTGCCTGTGTAGAAGCAGGTGCAGATGCGATCTTTGCTGAAGCAATGACTGATATTACCATGTACAAAACTGTCTGCGATGCTGTTGGTGTCCCTGTACTGGCAAACATTACAGAGTTTGGTGATACCCCTTACTACACCAAAGAAGAACTAGGCGAGCAGGGTATTGCAATGGTGCTTTACCCATTATCACCAACACGTGCAATGCAAAAAGCGGCACTCGAAGTAATGCATGCGATCCGCAATGACGGTACACAAGTCAATGTACTGGATAAAATGCAACAACGAAAAGAACTCTATCAATTCCTCGATTATCACACTTTTGAAAACACCTTAGATAAATTGTTCACTGAAGGAAAATAAAAAATGGCTGAAGGAAAAGTACTCACGGGCGCAGGACTGCGCGGACAAGTAGCGGGTAAAACTGCACTTTCAACTGTAGGCAAAAGTGGTGCGGGCTTAACCTATCGTGGTTATGACGTTCAAGACTTGGCAGAAAACTGTCAGTTTGAAGAAGTCGCGTACCTGATTTTCTTTGGTGAATTGCCAACAACAGAACAACTAGCAGCATACAAAGCCAAACTCAAATCATTGCGTCAATTGCCGCAAGCATTGAAAGAAGTATTAGAACGTATTCCTGCTGACTCACACCCAATGGATGTGATGCGTACAGGCGTTTCAATGTTAGGTAACCTTGAAACTGAAAAATCATTCGATGAACAACAAGATGTTGCAGATCGTATTTTGGCAACGCTTCCTGCGATCATTTGCTACTGGTACCGTTTCAGCCATGATGGTGTACGTGTAGAAGAAAACACCGATGATGATTCAATCGGCGCTCAATTCCTACATTTACTGCGTGGCGAAAAACCAAATGAATTGCACGAGCAAGTGATGAACGTATCACTGATTTTGTATGCAGAGCATGAGTTTAACGCATCTACATTCACAGCGCGTGTATGTGCATCAACATTGTCAGATATGCATTCATGCATCACAGGTGCAATTGGTTCACTACGTGGCCCATTACATGGCGGTGCGAACGAAGCTGCGATGGAAATGATTGAAAACTGGACGTCTCCAGAAGAAGCTGAACGTGAAATGCTCGGCAAACTTGAGCGTAAAGAAAAGATCATGGGCTTTGGTCATGCGATCTATAAAGACAATGATCCACGTAATGGCATCATCAAAATTTGGTCTGAACGCCTAGCAAAAGACGTCGGTGATACTGTGCTTTATCCAGTATCAGTACGCTGTGAAGAAGTGATGTGGCGCGAGAAGAAATTGTTCTGTAATGCAGACTTCTTCCATGCATCTGCATACCATTTCATGGATATTGCAACCAAATTATTCACGCCAATCTTTGTGATGAGCCGTGTAACAGGTTGGGCAGCGCATGTGATGGAACAACGTGCGGACAACCGTATTATTCGCCCAAGCGCGGACTATACAGGCCCTGAACTGCGTAAAGTGGTGCCGATTGCAGAGCGTTCTGCGGCATAATTTTAAAGTGAAATAAAAAAGCCTCAAAAGAGGCTTTTTTATTATTTGTTAATTGAGTTAACAATCTATTTGGTTAATAAAACAGGATCTTCGACGCTATATCCCGTTTCAAATGGAATCCCTAGATATTTAACAGTCACTAAATAAAAAGGCTTTTGCACTACACGATAAGTTTTAGAGATTTTTAAACCTTCTTTATACGTCTCAGCCTTTTGTATGGCGCTTTTATACTGCGAATTTTTAATACGATATTGATAGGTCCATTTATCAATGGTTTCATTCGGGTCATACCAAGATTTTGCAGTGCCATTCATGGTCGTTAATAACTGTATTCGGGCATTATTGTTATTTACTGGTGTTAGTTTGGCTAAACGCTTTTTAATTTTCGCGATTTCTTTATCAAACTGGGCACTGTCTTGGTCGTAATCAATCCGTTTTGTCTTAGGATTAATATATAAAGACTTCACTGTAATTAATTGCGTCGGCTTTTGGCTATTTAATTGATAATAATATAATTGTGGTAAACGACCACGACCATCTTCAAAATGACGCATTAAATAGATTTTTTGGTCTTTTTTATCAAAACCTAAAACCTCAATGGTTTGAGGGCCGCCTACCGTCGCGAAAGCAGAGCAGGACAGTAGGGTGCTAATTGCGAATGCATTGAAATGACGTAGCTGCATTTTCTTGTCCTGATAAGTAAATTCCTCAATACAGTATGCGATGCAAAATGATATTTAAATATGAAGATTATGTATGTTTTATTCTGCATTTAAGATGTCTAATACACTGTGAGCAACATTTTCAGTTAACTGATCTAGGCGTTCTAAAGCCGTACCTAAAATAAAATAATGATAATTATAGATACGACGGTCATGTAAGATTGAAATATAAAATGTACCTTCGGGTTTTTCTACGGTTGCACTGCCACCAGGTTTGAGTAATCCAGTGCAGGCCACCACAAAGTCTGCATGTAAAAATAGTTGTTGTCCTTGCTCAGCCATCGCTTGAGTCACTTCTGCGGATTCGGCCGTAAATTTTTCTATTAGTAGAGGATCTACTTTTAAAATTTCACGCTTGATTGATGGATCATAGCTCACTAGTCCACCTAATAAGATATCTGCACCACTATTCTTATAAATTGAAAATTGACTACATAAATAACCAGAGCTTGCACTCTCGATAAACGCGATAGTCATGGATTTTTGTTCTAAAGCATCGCAACACTGTTTAAGCATGTGCTTACCCCAAAGTAGAATGGTGAATGATCATTAGTATTCTTAAAATTTTAGCATTGATTTCGCTCGCCTGTAATTTCACTAAAAGTCTAAGTTGGTACTGTGTGTTGTGGAATTCACGAAAATAGCGTGATTGTTTAGAAGCTGTACGAAAATATGAAATAAAGGTTTCTTCGGAAGGAAAACGATGTTAAAACTTAAAATAAAGAGCGTAACAAAAGTAGGTTTATTTCAATGAAAACGACTGTTAAATATGTAGTATTAAAAAGCCTAGACTATCAATTGGGCACGCCACTTTTTCAAGAAGAATTAGACGCAGATAGCCTGTATTTTGATCAAATTCCGGCTGTAATTCAGTATCAAAATCATCAATTCAAAGTGAAAAGCAAAGAGTTAAAGCGTGTTTATTTGGCGGAAGAAAATGAAGACATGCAAACCATTATTGTGAAAGTACTTGCCGTTTAATTTCGATCAATTTGTAGTATTAATAATACAGTTCTCATTGAGTTGGGAACTGTATTTTTGTATTTGCCTGATTCAAACTTTAGATAAGTCTAGATTCAAAAGGGATATGTATTTTTTAATGATCACTTGATCCATAGCTCTAGCTATTCGACCAACGGCTATTTAATCCCCGAGATATTATTGAGTATAATTTATTTGTTTTTTCATGGGGGAAGAAATAATAGATCTCTTTCATAAATCAAAAAACGATCTTATTTTTGGTTAATATTTGCACTCCGGATTTCTTAGCATTCGTGCATAATCTGCGGATGAAATACATCGATTCAAACAAGCTTTCTGATCCTCAGTTCAAGCGATACACAGGCATCTCATGGTCAACTT
>NZ_VOYQ01000064.1:0-12780 GCF_013420195.1 Acinetobacter sp. YH01024 | reverse complement strand
GAAATTCATGCACGTGTAGCAGTCCTCAACAGATTTACGGAATTAGGTCGACCACTTACCCAAGTTACGCCTTAAATTTGGCTCAATTAGGGGGCTTTGTATTTCAAATCTTTGTGCAACAAAGCCGATTTGTGGCGGTGATTTCATCAAAACCTAAACCAAATCGTTGAGTCAAAAAGGTATTACCTTTTTCAGTACGACTTGTGATTTGTCCAGCGAGACCAGAATCATGCCCATGATCAAATAAAATACGGCAAGTTAAGGCCAGTTTCTGTTGATCGGTATAGCCTTCATCTTGGAAAAGCTGTTGCATGCTTTGTTGGGCATTTTGCATTAATTGCTGTTTATCAAGTAGAGCGGTTTCCATGAGACCTCCTATTCTGTTGATTTGTCATATCGACAAGGGCAGAATATGAAATCTGTGGATGGTTTGAAATATCCAGTTTTTAAAACTTATATGGTCCAGATGAATATGCAACAGCCGTGGAAAATAAAGCTACATCTTGGTGAGCGTGAAGAAAAAACCATTTTTCTTAAACTAGGAAATCAAATCATTCAGGAAATTTTGTCTGGGCGATTAAAACAGGGTACACGTTTACAGGGTTCTCGTAGCTTAGCAAATGAATTGGGAATTAACCGTAAAACGGTACAATCAGTGTATGAAGATTTAGAAGCACAAGGCTGGTTAATCTCTAAGCCACGACAGGGGACTTTTGTCTCCGAACATTTACCCGATGTCAAAACTCACATAGAACCTAACTCAACAATTTCGACATTTTCTCAGGCTACAACTGATTCATATACTTCGCAAATACAGATTATCAATGATGGACTTCCTGATACTCGATTAATTCCTTATGAGTTGTTTTCTCGCGCTTATCGGCATGCTTTAATTAAAGTGACTCGACAACAAATTATGGGCTATGGAGATCCGCAAGGGAGTCTTGAACTACGTCAAGCCTTATTAAATATGCTGTTGATGGAAAGATTTATTCAAACTTCTTTAGATCATATTTGTGTTGTTCGTGGCAGCCAAATGGGGATATTTCTAGCAGCACGTGTACTTGCAAAACAACAACAGCGTCAGGTCATAGTTGTGGAGCAGTGGTCTTATGCGCCTGCAGTGGAGACATTTCTATCTACCCATTTTCAAATTATTCAAGTTCGATTAGATCAACATGGTCTAAGTACTGACCATTTGATTGAGATTTTAGAAAATCATAAAGTTGCGGCAGTCTATACAACACCACATCACCAATATCCAACCACTGTTTCGATGGCAATGGATCGTCGACTCAAACTTTTAGAACTCTCTAAAACACACAATTTTTATATTATCGAAGATGATTATGATCATGAATTTCATTATGACAGTCGTCCGATCCCTCCACTGGTTAGTTTACCTCATGCTGATCAAGTGATTCATATCGGTTCATTGTCTAAGGTATTTGCTCCAAGCTTGAGAGTGGGCTATGTCGTGGCAGATCTGAATATTATCAATGCCATGAAGCAAGATATTTTACTTATTGATAAACAAGGTAATGCTATTACTGAACTTGCTATTGCTGAATTGATGCAACAAGGTGAAATTAAACGACATACTCGAAAGATGAAGAAGATTTATCATAGCCGACGTGATTTTGCCGTAAGGACTTTCCATCAAATATTCCAAGATAAGGTAGAAATCCAAACACCAGCAGGAGGAATGGCATTATGGGTAAAATTAAAATTGCCTTATCGTTTAGAATTTGCAGAAATTCTAAAACAACTGCAAATTGATTCAGAATATGAATTGGGTTCTATATTTCAAGACTCAAGTGATAGTTTTCATATCCGTTTTGGCTTTGCTGCTCAAAGTGAGGAGGAAATGACTCTTACTATTCAGATGTTGTTTCAAGCTTTTTTTGATTGATAGAGTTTTATGTATTAAACTCTATATTGAAAGTAAATATATTGTAAAAATAGTATGTTATTTACTAATTGATTAAATTATTTACACTTATTCTGTATAATGCTCTATGAATTCATTACTTATTTTTTTAAATTAAAAATCATATGCAAAGCTTAAATGATGAAGAGTGTCGCCAAGTTGAAAGTGTAAAACAGCTTTTACAAAAAAATTTTAAAGATAAGCTTTATGCTATTTATTTATATGGTTCGTATGTTGATGGTGGTTTAAAACATAAAAGTGATCTTGATATTTTAGTTATTATTGAACGTGAAATTACCGATCAGGAAAGAAAACAATTAGCGCAGAATTTTCTAAATATATCTGTTCCGATTGGTCATGCTACAGCGCGTGCCTTAGAAATTACGATATTAGAAAAAGGGAGTATTACCAATAAAAATCATCCATATACATATCAGCTACAATATGGCGAGTGGTTGAGAGAAGAATTACTCAAAGGTGAATTACTTTATAGTCAATCTGATCCAGATATTAGTATTTTACTTAAAACTGCCCAATTACATAACATTACTATCTTTGGACCTGATATTTGCGATTGGTTAAATCCAATTAGCTATGAACAATTAATATTTGCCATGCAAAAAACTTATCCACAAATTATTGCTCATTGGAAAGACGATCAGGATGAATGTAATCAAATTTTAGCGCTATGCCGTATAGCTTATACATTAGATCATAAAACAATAGTTGCCAAGGATGTTGCTGCGACATGGTTTTTAGAATTCTTAAGTCAGATAGATCAAGACATTTTGCAACTCATAATAGATGAATATATTGGGCAAGGTCATGAGCAATGTTGGTTAGTTTTACATGATCAGCTTGCTAAAATTGTTAAAGAATTACAGCATAAAATTGAACCACTACTTTTTAACTGATGTGGAAGTAATGGATATGCTTCTTAGATTATTACCTCACTATATCTCTAAATACCGAAGAGACTTGATATTGCAAAGGGGGGCGTGGTTGGAGTTGCATGAAGATTTTAAATAAAAGCGGAGGAACTAGGGTAAAAGTTGCCAAAAAGTTTCTTCTGAAATGACTTTTATATTATGACGTTTAAGCAAAGCGGAGGTAACTCCATTGCCATAGATCTTATTCCCATTAAATTGACCATCGTAAATCATTGAACTACCACATGAAGGGCTATTTTCTTTAAGCACTACCAGAGTAGCTTTTAATAATTGAACTTTTTTTAAAGTTCTATATGCCCCTTCAATATAGATTGAAGTCACATCCTTTCCTGATTTTTCAATTACACAGGCTTTTCCATCTAAGACATCATCGCCATTACCTCCCGAAATCTCGGCAGGTTCGCGTGGTGTTGATAAACCGCCAAGAATCTCTGGACATACCATAGTAGCTTTTCCATCTTTGACTAATTTTTCGATTTTTTCGTTTAAGCTATGCGTCCCGTTATAACGTACCTTTAAGCCAGCCAGACAAGAACTTACTAAAATCATATTTCCTCTATGAAAAAGATATGTATCGATTTGCTATTTAGCCAGTACCTATTATTTTTTAAAATTAATAGGTTAGTGCTATGGATAAAACAAGAATTTAAATATGATCAATGCAAAGTGAGTTATTTTTTTTCTAACCCACAAAGCTTATAGATTAGTTTGATCCTTTTTGTTTAGAAAATTTATCAACAGTTCCCATAACAATAATGAAAAAAATAGGGACAAACACTAAAGCAAGAAGAGTTGCACTGATCATTCCTCCAAATACGCCAGTACCTATAGCCTTTTGGGTTTCAGAACTCGCACCACTTGCAAAAACTAAAGGAATAACTCCGCATGTAAATGCTAAAGAAGTCATTAAGATTGGACGCAAGCGCAATTTTGCAGCTTCAACGGTTGCTTTAACTAAACTCATCCCATCTTCTCGGAGAGCCTTAGCAAATTCAACAATTAAAATGGCATTTTTCGCTGATAATCCAATGATGGTAATCATACCAACCTTAAAGAAAATATCATTGGGCATACCTCTTATCATTACAGCTATAAATGCACCTATAAGCCCTAGAGGTACAACCAACATAACAGAAAGAGGGATGGACCAACTTTCATATAACCCAGCTAAAACAAGAAATACTACGAGCATAGATAGAAGTAATAAAAATATAGTTTGCGATTCAGCCTGTTTTTCTTCTAAAGAAATACCACTCCATTCATACCCCACACCTTTTGGAAGTTGTTTGATTAAATTTTCCATTTCTGACATTGCTTGACCAGAAGATATACCAGGTGCTGGACTACCCGTAACACTTAAAGATGGACGACCATTGTAACGATTGTATTGTTGTGGGGAGTATTGCCAAACTGGAGTAATAATCTCAGACATAGAAATCAGTTTACCACTTTGACTATTTACTTTGATTTGTAAAATATCATCAATACTCATACGTGATTTGGCATCAAGTTGAACAATAACTTGCTGCATACGATCTTGATTTGGAAAATCGTTGATATACATTGAACCCATTGAAGTAGAAATGATATCGGTAACATCACTGAAGTTAACACCTAATATTTGTAGTTTTTCACGATCAATTTTGAGTTGTACAGAATTTCCATCTGGTAAACCATCAGAGTAAACATCTACAACTTTTTTACTTTGAGTTGATAAACTGAGTAATTGATCTTGGGCTTGTGCTAATGCTTGCATGCCAATATTTCCTACATCCTGCAATTGTAATGAAAATCCAGAAGAGCTTCCTAATTCATCAATTGCTGGAGGCAATACAGACATTACTTGGCCTTCCGAGCTGTCAGCCATTGCAGTATTCGCATTATCCACGACTTGTTGGGCAGTAATTTTACGGTCCTCAAAGGGGAGTAAATTGGTAAAATACATTGCTGTATTTTGCCCTGAACCACTAAATCCAAAGCCTAAGATCGCCATATTATCTTGAATACCAACTTCTTTATTTAGATGTTCCTGAAATTCAGTAACAACTTTTTTGGTACGTTCTTGTGTGGCATCAGAAGGAAGTTGAATTGATGTCATAAACCAACCCTGATCTTCTTCTGGCATAAATGCAGTAGGTACTTGTTTAAAACAAAAAAGAAGTGCAACAACAATGCCTATAAAAAATAGCATAGCCGTTCTTTTATGTTTAATGACTTTAAATAAACCATGTTCATATCGATTATTTAATTTTTCAAAACTTCGATCAAACCAAGCAAAAACACCTTTTTTCACATGATTTTTATCTATTGGTTTCAACATGGTTGCACATAAAGCAGGTGTCAAAGTTAAGGCTAGGAATGCTGAGAATAAAATCGAAACTGACATTGTGATAGTGAATTGGCGATAAATAATCCCTACTGAACCATTTGCTAAAGCCATTGGTAAAAATACTGCAGCCAAAACCAAAGTAATACCAATAATCGGATTCGTAATTTCTTTCATCGCCTTCGAGGTGGCATCTGCAGGGGACAAGCCTTCTGATACCATGATTCTTTCCACATTTTCAATCACTACAATGGCATCATCTACAATGATCCCAATCGCCAGCACCATACCAAACATGGTTAGGACATTGATAGAAAAGCCAGCAAGTAGCATTACAGAGAACGTTCCTAGCAATGCTATGGGAGCAACAATAGCTGGAATTAAGGTATAACGAACATTATGAAGAAATATGAACATTACAATAAAGACTAAAACCATGGCTTCAATCAATGTTGTAATTACTTTTTGAATAGAAACTTTAACAAATGGTGCAGTATCATAAGGGATTGAGAATTTCATTCCATCAGGTAATGAAGTACTCAATTGGTTGATTTTTGCCTTTACCCCTTCAGCAGTTTTAACGGCATTTGCATTGGGACTCATTTGTATTGCTATTGCTGTAGATGGATTACCATTCTCTAAAATGGCAAAACTATAAGACTGCGCACCAACCTCAATATGAGCCACATCTGATAACAGTACAGTTGCCCCATTTTTATTCGAACGTAAACTAATTTTTTTAAATTGTTCAACAGTCTCCAATTGCCCTTGTGCTGTTAATGGAATCGTAATTTGCTGTCCTTTGAGGGCAGGTGTATCACCTATACGACCAGGTGAAATCGGGAGGTTTTGATTTTGAATAGCCGTATTTACGTCTTTAATACTCAGACCATAAGATACTAAACGATTTGGATCGACCCAAATGCGCATAGCTTTTTCAGCTCCAAAATTCTGGATTTTCCCAACCCCATCAACTCGCTTGATTTCTTCAATGACGTGTCGTGTCATGTAGTCACTTAGGTCTATTTCAGAATATTGATGATTAGGGGAGTTCAGACCTATGATCATCAAAAATCCAGATGAAGCTGCATCAACCATAAGCCCTTGTTGTCGAACAGGTTGAGGTAGTCTCGACTCAATTGCTTTGATTTTGTTTTGAACATCAACTTGAGCAAGCTCTACATCTGTACCAGGCTTAAATGTAGCAGTAACAGTAGCGCTACCAGAGGTATCTGAACTTGAACTGTAATACAGTAAATTCTTAACACCTGACATTTCTCTTTCAATAAGTGTTACAACACTGTCATTGAGCGTCTTTGGTGTAGCTCCAGGATACATTGCTGTAATACTAATTTGTGGTGGAGCTACACTTGGAAAGCGTGCAATTGGCAATTTAGGTATACTTAATACACCAAATAAAATAATAAATAAGGCGATGACCCAAGCAAAAATTGGTCGACGAATGAAAAATTGAGACATTATTGCTGCCCCCCATTTTCATTATTCGTTATAGGTGCTTGCCATTGTTTTACTTTTAGTCGCTGATTAGGTTGAATACGGTCTACACCTTCGACAATGATTTTTTCACCCGCATTTATACCTTGCGTGACTACATAACTATTTTGATAACGCTGACCCAGTTGCACAGTTTTACTTTGTGCTTGCTCTTTTTGGTTGATAATAGTTACATTCGCCTTACCACTAATATCATGTTGGATAGCTTGCTCTGGCACTAAAATCGCATTATCAACTTTTGTTCGGCTCATGTTGATACGGACATACATGCCGGGAAGCAATTTTTGACTAGGATTATTCGCTAAAATACGGATAGTCACATCACCAGTATCGGGATCTACTTTAGTGTCTGAAAATAAAATTTCACCCCTTACATCGTATGGCTTACCTTGACTATTTAGTATTTCAACGTTATGGCTAGCATTTGACAAATTCCCTTGTTGTAATGCTTCCTGTATTTTTTCATAATCAGTAATTGACTGTTTTACGTCGATATACACTTTATCAATTTGCTGTACTACTGCCATGGCTTTAGTATCACCTTGGCTGACTAATGCACCTTCAGTCACTAAAATCTCACCAATAATTCCAGATATTGGCGATGTAATTGTTGCATATTTTAGGTTAAGTTGTTGACGTGAAAGTATCGCTTCCATTTGAGTAACATCAGCTTTTGCTTTCTGATATTCTGCTTCAGTATTGTTATATTCTTGCTTACTAATTGCATTAACTGTCACCAGTTCAGCGTATCGTTTTAACAAAATTTGAAGGCGTGTTACTTCAGCCTCAGCACGATGTAAAGTTGCTCTATTACTTTTGACATCAGCCTGAAATATTTCAGAATTTAATTTAAAAAGTGGTTGACCTGCATGTACATAAGTACCCTGTTTAAATAGAACTTTATCTACTATGCCACCAACCTGAGGGCGAATTTCAGCAATACGATATGCAGTGACACGCCCAGGGAGATTTTCAATCAGATTTATTGATTGTGTTTGGGCAGTCATTACACTTACTGATGCTAACGGTGCATCTGCTGAATGATGCTCTGCATTTTCTGATTTTGAGCAGCCTATTAGTAGCACAGTCATAATGCCAGCTGAGCTAACTAAATAACGACTTTTTTTCATAATTTCCATCTTTGAATAGGGTTAAGCTCATACAGTTAAATGATAAATAGCGGTATAACTAAAGTTTAGATTAACTGGTGAAGAGCTTACTAAAGTGACATTTTGCTTAAACTATATAAGTGAAGTAGGCATTGTATTAAACGAATATTTAAATCATTCGATTTAAATATTCTAAGTTAATAAAATAGTGACTTATAAAATAAAAAACGGAAGGTTTTCATTTTCACTGGTTTGATGACATAAAATCTTAAAGCTAAGTATTGATTTCTAAATCATATTGTTGCAGTACACTAGGGGTCAATATACATTTGAATATTGATGAATAAATTCCTAATTGATGTTGCATTTTCCATCCTTCAGAAAAATCTGCCATTAACCAAATAACCTCATCTACAAAAATATGCTCAATTGCAATAAACCAATATTCTTTTTCAAGATCTGTCAGCGTTACAAATTCAGCATATCCTTGTTTAAAAAGATTCCACTCATCAACTGTAAACAGAGGTGGTTCCACTTGTTTGAACAACTAAAAGCGTATTTATAAGTGATATTCCGCTCTAGTTAAGCCACCTTGTTTTGTTGGGGTAGCTGATCATAGTAAAACTCATTTGGTGTCATTTTGTCTAGACTCGAATGAGGTCGTTTCAGATTATAAAACTCAAAATATGCACTCAATTGCTTTTTCGCATCTGTGACACTGCTATAAGCTTTGAGATACACCTCTTCATATTTAACGCTCCGCCATAATCGTTCAACCATCACATTATCTACCCATCGACCTTTACCATCCATACTGATTTGAATGCCATTTGATTTCAATACATCAATAAATGCATCACTGGTGAACTGACTGCCTTGGTCTGTATTCAATATTTCAGGTGATCCATATTTTTCAATCGCTTCATTTAAAGCCGAAATACAAAAATCCACCTCCATACTAATCGATACCCTATGCGCAAGTACCTTGCGGCTATGCCAATCAATCACAGCACATAAATAAACAAAGCCTTTTGCCATAGGGATATACGTTATATCAGTAGACCACACTTGATTACTGCGCTGAATAGCCAATCCTTTGAGCAGATATGGATATTTACGGTGAGCTTGATTAGCCTGGCTTAAATTTGGTTTGCAATATAACGCCTGAATACCCATTTTCTTCATTAAAGTACGTGTATGACGTCGTCCTATATGATGCCCTTGACGATTCAACAAATCACGCATCATACGACTGCCTGCAAAAGGATATTGCATATGTAATTCATCAATACATCGCATCAGCTTCAGATCTGATGAGCTAACAGGTTTTGGGCGATAATAATAACAACCACGAGAGACTTTCAGTAACTTAGCTTGTTTAGATACTGAAATCTGAAGTGAGTGATCGATTAACTTTTGTGGTTGAAGCGGCCCAGTTTCTTCAACACACCTTCTAAAAAATCAATTTCTAATGCCTGCTCACCGATTTTTGCATGTAACTTTTTAAGATCAATGGGAGGTTCTGATGGAGCTTTTGATTGATCGAAAGCTTGTGAGGAAGCTGAGATCAATTGATTTTTCCAGTCAATAATTTGGTTTTGATGAACATCAAACTCAGAACTCAATTCAGCAAGTGTTTTTTCTGCTTTGATCGCAGCAAGTGCTACCTTAGCCTTAAAGTCGTTTGAATGATTTCTTCTTGGTCTACGTGCCATAAAATACTCCATATATTGATGTTTATAACATCATTTGAGGAGCAGAGTATCACTTATAGGAGTTGTTCAAATTTCCGGATCCATCTCTGCTTGTATCTTTATTTGGCTACCTTTGTCGGGTAAATTTTATACTTGAAATGTCAACAGCCCTTAAACACTCACTCTAAAATTGGCTTAAAATTCCGATAATTTTCAAATTGCTGTGTAAGTAAAAAATTAGCAACTATGATGACTCCTGTGATTGGTAGCAGAAGTTCAAAAGACTCAATATTTTCTACAAAATTTTCATCCTTACCCAAAATTACTGATAATTCAATTTGAGATAGCTGCATTTGATTTCTAATAGTTTGTAAATTTTTTATAAAAGCTAAGTATTCTGGATGATTTTTAGAAATTATAACTCTTTGATCATAATGATCCAGTGATTCACAAAGTTGTGACCACGCTGTAAAGCCACCTAATTCACCAACAATTTTCAGTAAAGTATTATGAGAGGCTATCAGTTCTAAGTTATTATTCTTAAGCTCATCAATTTGTAAGAGTAAACTTTGATTTTTTTGTTGAACATTATATTCAGGAGTCTTTTTTCGAATTAATAATCTAAGTTTTTCTTGTCTAAATTTGTAGGAATCAACAAGATTTTTTCGTTCAGTGTCCCTTGTTATAGAAGACGCATGTTTGAATTCATTGCTTAATTCAGCAACTTTTCTATAACTAATGTCAATATTATTCTCTAACATACGCTCTAATAGTTGAATTAAATTATGCATCGAAAATATCCTTTTTATCAATATCAGACAAATCATTTTCTGCAGGAAAAACTAAAGAACCTTCATCTGATTCCAAAATAAGTTCTATATTTAATATTTGTTTTTTAATGTGACCTATTTGATGCAATTTACCTATTCCTTTACTTGGGAAGTCTTCAATAATTTGTAATTCTTGCTTAAATTTATCTCGTAGATTAATTAAGTTTTGTTTATGCTTACTTAGACCAGTAGACATAAAGTGATTACAACCAGAGAAGCATTCAAGATGTTTGGGGCAGGGATCAACAGCAAAACTATTTACACAATGTCCATAAGGTGTTGTATGAAATCCATCTGCTTCTGTTTTCAAGAACAAATAGGCTTCATCATCACCATATTCTTCTTGAATTTCTAGATATTTGCTGATTAGAGGCCCTCTAGTTTTATTTTCATTAATTAAATTTATAAGTACTTCAGTTCTTGAATTATCTATGTCTTTATTTATAGTTGGTATATTGTTAAAATCTAATTTCTCAGCAAGTGAGCGATGATCATATTCATAAGTTTGTGAAATAGATTGGCGATTAAAATGTTTAGTAATTAATGAATCTGCTATACCTTTTCTGAATAATTCAGTATTCATCAAGTGTCTGAAACTATGGCTTTTTAGTGAGGCAGTTTTAAATTCATCTGATCCATATATTTCAAAAATAGTAGGGGTGCTTTCACTAATTTTGCTAATAAAGCAGTTCAGGGCTTGGCGATTGGTAACACCAATACTTAAATAATGATCAATTGCTAGTAGACCATTGTTTCTATTTTCTATGAGGGCTCTTTTAGGATACAGAAATAAAAAATCACTAGAATTAATTACTGAACCATCATTCACTTTAATAGAATATAGGTCAGGAGATTTGGATTCTTTTTCATTAAAAATATAATTTAAGATATCAGACTTTCGAAAAAAAGAGGTTCTATAGATAATTTTTTCGTGACTAAGGTAAGGCTGTTTTTTTTGATTATATATACAGCATTTTAAGCGTAATCTTTGCATATACGTATAAAAAGAGTGTGTGAATTCTTTGGTATCTAATAGTTTTATTTGCAATTCAATTAATTTATTGGATAGTTCCTGACGTTGTATAATATTTAGCTCCTTTGTATCATATTCAATGTTCTCTAAAAAAATACTATTACCACTTAATATTAAATAAGCACTGTAAGCAGGTATATAATCATCATAAAATCCTAAGTTTTTATTTTCAAAATTTTTCAAAGTTGAACGAATACCTAAAGTTAATTTTTCAATTGATTCAACAATACTTAAGATTTCAAGCTCAAATATTTCTGGAATGATCTGTGATTCAATTTGTAAAATATTATGTTGATTTTCTTTTTCTAATTTTTCTGCGAAGTATTTAAGGGAAAAATAATGACTAACTGCCCCATACTGTTTATTTTTTTCATAGATTTTTTTATCTAAAACATTGTGCTTTTTTATACAGTTTAGAGGTAAAGAAGTTATTTCACTAATCCGTAAACCAGTAAGAACTAATAACTTTAGTTGACTAAACCTAATAAAATCAAAAAAAGATTTTGGTTCCTCTGTATATAAAATTCTAACTAGTTCCCAAAAATATTTATTTTCGGGTAGTTTATCAGCACTATCCCTCTTATCTATTTGATTAGAAAGTGGGGTAGAACTAGATATTTTTTTAATATTTAAGTAAGGATATATAGGACAAAATTTAGATAAAAACTTAATATCAAAAATATGTTTTACAATACTTTTTATTGCTGTAATTTTTAAAGAGTCTATTTTCTCAATATGATTTATAACTTTAAAAAAATCTTCTGGATTCATATCATATGGAGGTTTTGTTGCTATACTAGCTATTACTCTCAAATTAAATATTATTGGCATTATACTATTTGGCTTTATTTTATCTATTAAAATTTTTTCTATTGTTACTGCTTTGATAAGTTCAATCCAGTTATTACTAATAATAACATTTTCAATATTATTTAATCTAAACTTATCAACCAGTTCGAAACTAGAAAGATAGTAAAATGGTCTTGTATTATTTCCAATTATCTCATTTAAATTCCAGCGATCCTCAGAGAGTACGACACCATTTTTGTCAACCTCTATGTCCCATTTAATTTTTTTTATTTGAGCTAATTTCTTCATTTCTAAAATATAATTCTTAAAATTATTCATTTTTTTCCTCGATTTCATGTATAAGGGATTCAATATTGAATATTAGGCTCTTAAGTTGCATATAAGCAGGAGAGTGAGTCTCAGATAAGCTAGAGTCCTTAAATTTTTTTATAATACTTCTTAGGTTTTCTAATACATGGCAGAGTAAAACTTGAAGTGCGACATAAACCACCTAATTAATTTAAAGGGTTTATGGAGTATATAAAATTGTCATACCATCATCTTAACTTTGAAGATCGTACTGCATTAATGCTTGAGTCAAGAA
>NZ_VOYQ01000063.1:0-12846 GCF_013420195.1 Acinetobacter sp. YH01024 | reverse complement strand
GAATAATTCAAGTGAATTTGTTTGAAAGAAGAACTTTAAAAGCTTTATTTTCACCCGATAAAATACCCATAAAACAAGAGGAAGCTCAAATGAGCTTCCTCTTGTGAAAAATTGTGGGACAGCAGTGCCAAAGGGGCTCCTTTTATAAATTTAGAAGCACTGTTATTTTCACAAAACAAAGATGACGTCTGTGTAAGCTTTCATTGGGAAATGATCTTCATCATTGCTGGAATATCTTTTATCCATTGATCAATTTTATTTAAACTTAAATAAATGAATTTATTATTTAAATAATGTTAAATGTATTTTTATCATCACATATATCGATTTTCATTGTTTAAATCCAAACAAAACCTACCAAAATTACTGGCCAATTTGTATCAAAAATTCTTAATGTAAATTTGTGATACATTTCTCAATAAAATACAACATTACACTACAATAAACTCCATGTATTTCTAAATCTGCTTTCCTATAATAGCAATCAAGAAGATGGAAACATCTTCCATAATAGCGATAAGTAACCCCGATTTTCCTTCCCAGATTTCCCCCAAAATCTGGGAATTTTTTTATCCAAAATTTGCGCCAACGTCTCACATTTAACGTCAAGCTCTAATCAAATGAAGCGCTGTTCAAACTAGTCAAACCCTCAATTTTTTTAAAAACTCGGCAATAAAAAAGCCCCGATCACGGAGCTTTTAATAACTTACTTTAAATCAAGGTTGCTTTAAATACGGCCATGCGGCTTTTAAATAAATAAACATCGACCATAACGTTAAAACTACGGCTGTATAGAGCAATCCATACGCCAACATTTCTAACGGTTGCCAATTTAGCAAAAATACTGAGATCGCAATCATCTGAAATGCTGTTTTATATTTACCAACGGTTGAAACCGCAACACTGGTACGCGCGCCTAATTCAGCCATCCACTCACGTAGGGCAGACACCGTGATTTCACGTGAAATAATTACAATCGCTGCAAAGGCCATTGAAATGGTCGGTTGCCATTGCACCAAGACGATCAACGCAGTTGCGACCATCAGCTTATCTGCTACAGGATCGAGAAAACGTCCAAATGCTGAAGTCTGATTTAAACTTCTTGCAAGGTAGCCATCAAACCAGTCAGTGACAGCTGCGATCACAAAAATAGCAGTCAGCAATATATGACGTGACATGCTTGCGGCATGCTCACCCACGCCCATTGCAGGTGGCCAATACGCCACCAACAAAAACACAGGAATTAAAGCAATTCGTGCCAATGTTAAAATATTAGGAATATTCAGGATTCGACCTGTTGTCATAGACACCCCAGTTTTCCCCTCATGCACGATGAAAATGCAGAATAATTTGAGGATTTATCCATCGTTAGTTGCACTCACTTTATACGAAATGCCCCGCAGTGTCACTAGGCAAACACCGTAACAGTCTGTCGCGCAATCGCAATCAACTGGTCATTTTCATCCCATAAATGAGCATATTCCGTAGCGTAACCATCCGCTGCATAATCGGTAAATACTTTATATTTAAACCAATTATGCAAGCTTGATTGCAAGGGATGCACATAGGTTAATGTCCATGTTAAAGAACTCGCAGGCGCCATGGTTTTGTACATAGGCAGCACGCCGGGCGGCCACATATCCATCGAGACCATTAGGTCAGCAACAGTCATCTTACGGTTATCATGACGTTCTGGGTTAAAACGCATCCAACCACTAAAGTCAGGCTTTTGACTTGCTGTACATGGATACTGCCCATCTACCCAGACCAAATCCATTTGCTGAAAGCACTGGGGTGCAAGTGGATGATGTTCGGCAATCTTTAAGCTGCTCACTTCAGGAAAATCGGGTGCTTGACGCTCCTGATTGACGGCAATGCTTGATTCACGTGGAACACCAAAGCTCGCCAATAAAATGCTTTGTACGGCATCATCTTGCCAAAGTCGAACTTCGATAGTGGTGACGGATTTGCCCTGTCTTAAAATTTCAGCACTTAAACGCACGGGCGCCAATTGTACTGGCCCAACAAAGGTCACATTACAACTGAGTAAACGTCGCTGCGGATCGGCAATGGTGGCAACGGCTTTGTGCATCATCATGCCAGCCACTAAGCCGCCATAGATCGTACGTCCTTGCAACCATCCTTCTGGAATCTCAACCCATTCATTGTGTTCAATATGTTGATACAACTGTGCGAGTGACATCATCATCCCTGATCATATTTTTGATTTTTATATCATTGTATAAAAATTAAATGATGTGAATGATCAGTGACTCATGCGTCAATGAGCATTTTGGCAAATTCAGACTTGATGCGTCATCGATTGAACTTAGTCTCTATTCATGTAGGATTTTATAAATGGTGCGCGCCATCACATCGCCTAAGCCCGGCACTAGTTTTAAATCATTTTCAGAAGCCTTCAACACCCCTTGAATGCCACCAAAATGGGTCAAAAGATCCCGACGACGTTTTGGCCCTAAGCCCGGAATCACCTCAAGTACCGATGAGCCGCGCTTTTTATCTCTTTTCGCTCGGTGTTTGGTAATGGCAAAGCGGTGGGCTTCATCACGAACCTGTTGAATCAAATGCAGGGCTTTATGGTCTTCGGGCAATTGGATTTTTTCACCATCGGTAAAGTGCAAGGTTTCCAGACCCGGTTTACGCCCCTCACCTTTGGACACCCCGACCATAAAGGCATCGAGCTCAAGTTCTTGCATGACTTCCATCGCCATGTGTAATTGACCTTTACCCCCGTCAATTAATAGCAAATCGGGCAGCATATGCTTTTTATAGCGGCGGGTCAGCGCTTGACGCATGGCAGCATAATCATCGCCTTCGGTAATATCATTGATGGAAAATTGGCGATAGTCACGCTTTCTTGCGCCGCCCGCATCAAAGACCACACAAGACGCGATGGTTGCCTCCCCCATGGTATGAGAAATATCAAAACACTCAATACTGTCAATCGGCCGCCCAACGACTTGCTCTAACTGATGAAAACGTTCATTCAATTCAAAATGATCAGCCAATTTACCTTTAATCGCATGTTGTACATTCATCTGTGCCAATTCTTGCCACTCTGCACGGGTTTCACGCACTTTATGTTTGATTTGAATCCGCTTTTCAAAGTGTTGGTACAACGCATCTTCCATGTCTTTACGATCTGGAATATCGACATTAATGATGAGTTCCGCAGGGATTTCGTCTGCCACCTGAAAGTAAAAATTGGCAATAAAATCTGAGAGCATTTGCCCCAAATCATCGCCCAACATGTCAGGAAAATAACTCTTTCCGCCGAGCATTTTACCATTGCGCACATGCATAATCTGCACACAGGTCACACCGGCTTGATAAGCAATGGCAATGATATCGGCCTCACCTTTGACTTTATAAATCGCTTGCTGGGTTTGTACATCACGCAGCAGTGCCATACGATCACGATAAAACACCGCCTTTTCAAACTCCAAAGCTTCGGCAGCAGCTTCCATTTTTCCAATTAACTCTTGATTGAGCTCTTTGGTGTCGCCTTGTAAGAAACGAATCGAGTTATTGACATCTTCTTTATAATCTTCGGGTGAGATCAACCCCACACAAGGCGCGGAACAACGTTTAATTTGGTATTGCAGGCATGGTCGTTTGCGCTGTGAAAAATAGCTATTTTCACACTGACGCACATTAAACAGTTTTTGCAGCACCACCAAAGTATCACGCGCGTTATAAGCACTCGGATAAGGCCCGAAAAACTTACCGGCCTGATGCTTCGCTTTGCCTCGCCCTGCGGCAATTCGTGGATAGGGTTTATCGGCTGAAATAAAAATATAGACATAGGATTTGTCGTCACGCAGCATGATGTTATAGGGCGGACGATGCAGCTTAATCAGGTTTTGTTCGAGCAATAAAGCTTCGGTTTCAGAACGCACCACCAAGGTTTCAATGTCGTAGATTCGTGCCACTAAGGCCTGTGTTTTCGGATGTTCAATGGTTTTAACAAAATAGCTCGACACACGATTTTTTAAATTCTTTGCTTTACCCACATACAGCAACTCACCGTCTTTACCCAGCATGCGGTAAACACCGGGTAGAGTCGTCATATTAGCCAGAATTTTTTCAATATGTTCGCGTGCGTTTTCGTTCACTTTTGCCTTGTTCCGTCTTCGATATTGCTCTTTGACATGATGTGATGCTTTTATCTGCATTTTCAAGCAATCCCGCAAATTTATTGTTGCTCATAGCAATGATCTGATTGTTAAAAGCTATTAATGCAAAATTCTAAATTTGCTATGCTCAAAACATCCCGCTTTAGGAACATGATGCATGACGAACGCCAATCCCGCCATCCATGTCGTACACCCGACAACTTCGACGCATAGCACTGCTGAAAAAAACCGTTTGATGGGTAAGCCGCGTTTTCATTTTGAACCGCATGACGTTATGCAACACCTAAAGCAACGGATCATTGGACAAGAAGCAGCATTAGACGAAATTGAAAAAATGCTGCATGTGGTCAAGGCTGATTTTTCCAGTCCTGAACGACCGCTCTCCGTAACCTTAATGCTTGGACCGACAGGTGTTGGTAAAACCGAAACTGTGCGTTTAATCAGTGAAGTGATTTATGGCCGACCTGATGCCTTTTGCCGTATTGATATGAACACGCTCGCACAGGAACATTATGCGGCTGCCATTACTGGCGCGCCTCCGGGCTATGTCGGTTCTAAAGAAGGCCATAGTTTATTTGATGAAGTTGCCATTGCAGGTAGTCATACCCGACCGGGCATCGTGCTTTTTGATGAACTGGAAAAAGCGTCAACCGAAGTGCTTCGCGGCTTAATGAATGTGCTGGATAGCGGAAAATTAACCCTAACCTCAGGTACAAAAACCATCGACTTTCGTAATTGTATGATCTTTATGACCAGCAATGTCGGTGCACAAGCGGCACAGCAATATCTAGATAAGTTAAATTTTTTACCCGAAAAAATACAGAAGGTTTGTCTCAAACGCGTGCCGGTCAGCAGCATTATTGAAAAAGTCATGCAACGTAAATTCGACCCTGAATTTATTAACCGTATTGACCGTGTACTGCAATATCAACCCGTTCAAGATGATGCCTTGCCCCGTTTGGTGGAGATTGAACTGGAAAAACTTAATCAACGCCTACAACATCAAAAACGCAGTATCAAACTCACAGATGCAGCCAAAGCACATTTTTATCAGAACCATGATATTCGTTATGGCGCACGACATTTAGCACGAAAAATACGAGTAGAACTTGAGCCAATTTTGGCGATGTATTTTTTACAGTATCCTGAACAAACTCAATTACACTTAGATGCACAACACGACAAGTTGGTGATCACCGACGAACTTAATTCATAAAAAAGCACGTGATCGCGTGCTTTCTATTGATTTTAAGCAACCAAATTGATAATCAACTTAAGTTGATGCCCAATGCCTGCGCAAAAGCTTGCTGGTCTTTGGGTGAAACCATGACAAATTTGGCTTTCCCCTCCTGCACATATTCGATTTTTAAACGTTTAATCGAAAGCGCAGGCGCAGCAGATAAATCCTGACTTGGACTAACGCGCTGAATCTCGACCAATGGAATACGCCAACGCACAAACATGCTGCGGATATTCAAATGTGTTTTCGTGATTTGATAACGCGTATTGAAAGGCCACCATAAAATCAGCACCGTCAACACGTACACGGCGGTATGAACAGGATATTGCTGCATGGTACCTTTAGCTTGCATCGTCAGTAATAATTGAATGAGCAAGCCACTCATACAAATAATAAATGCGACCACCCACCAATCTTTTTTTGAACGAAAAACTTGCATCTTATCCCCCATCAACAGCTTTTATTCTATACAAGATTTTGAAGGATGCATCTGCTATTTCAGCTTTATTTTTTTGCAGGAAATAAGCGTATTTATCACATTATTTCCAGGAAGATTAAGACCCATTTAGCTCAAGTTTTGCAATTCATCCATTGTCATTTTTGACATTCTCTAGGCTCAGATCACGCTTCTTTCGACATGGGTTGTTCCTGCAAACGTTTATAATTCTTTTTCTCTTGATACATTTTAGCATCGGCTTGTTGTACTAAGCTCATCGCATCTACATAGCCTTGCTGATGGTCTGTTTGACACAACCCAATACTTAAACTTAAGCCTGCTTCCATTTCAGCCACTGCTTCTAATAAACGCGGGATAAAACTCCCTTCCACATGCTTTTCACTACATCCGGGCAAGACCAAACAAAATTCGTCTCCGCCATAACGGAAGCAATGATCATCCGAACGTGCAACCGACTTTATGGCCGCAGCAACCATTTGTAGTACCTGATCTCCACGTGGATGACCTTGTTCATCATTGATCTTTTTAAAATCATTGATATCAATAAACACTACTGTCACAGGTTCATGATTACGCTGTGCGGTATATAAAATACTGGTCAATAAGGTCGATAAATGCCGGACATTTAACAGTCCTGTTAATGGATCGCGCTGTGAAAGCTCTTCCATTTCTTGTGCACGAAACTCTAGCGCATGCGCATACTGTTCCATTTTTTCACGGGAGATCTTCACCTCATTAATCAAACTCCATACATAGGTTTCCACCACCAATGTAGTATCGAACATAAAGAGCTTTTCCAACGTGTTAATAATCCGCTGATATTGTTCCGTATCATTAAAGGTACGCTGAATTAAGCGAAACAACATGGTCTTTAGGGTATGTACCGCAGAGAGATACAACTTCGGCTCTACACCAATGCGCTTATGAACCAAACCAATCCGTAAACGGTTATTCACATACGCGCTGTCATAGCGCCCGGAAAATAAATCCAATAAATATTGATGCTGCGCGCGTTGCAAACGCTTCAAGGTATCAAGATCACCAATCAAAGTGGCAATTTCTGGAATTGAGGTCTGATTTTCATAAAATTCATCAACCATACTGTCGAGTATCGGCGCCACAATCCCACCAATCGAAGCCAATTCCGCCAGCTCTAAATCAGTCAAGCCAAGCAACTGTTTACGTCGTTCTATATCTTGCATCGAAATATGCATTTGATGCATCAATGTTTGGTTGGTTGCTTTCATGAATCGGATCCCCTTCCCGCCAAATCAATCCCTTCAGGCGTTTAAACAGGGTTTCTATGCAGTAGGTCTTCATGCCTGCATGCAAAGCTTCAACCGTTCACCTTTGGGTTTTGGCTATCATTGATGATGACGCTTTTCTTTCAGCTCAACGGTTTTGCATGGGCTTAAGTTCGGACGTCAACATCATATTCCTCGTCTATTGGCTCACTTTTTCTGGCTTATTCTGGTTCTGGCTTATTCTGGCTAACACTATTTCTGCTTTTTGCAGATTTGCTCTGCATAATTATTTTTATTCTGCTTGCACGATAACTGATATTTTGCTGACTGTCAGCATAAAAAAACGCCCCTAAGGGCGCATTTTTTCAATATTTATTCTACTTTTAAAATAAATATGGGCGTACAAAAATCAGGAAGAACAGCCCCAACATTAGGAACCACTTTAAAAAGTAATACAGTGAACGATTGGTTTTTTTCAAGGCTTTGGCTTTTATACGAATTTGATAGACATAGCCAAATACTTTATTTAAACCACCCGTTTTATCACCGCTTTCATTCGGTGAACTCGCAGCAGTCATGACATTTTTACCAAACCAATGGTTAAAAGCTTCCATCCACTTTGACTTTAATGGCCGTTCAACGTCTGCAAAGAAAATAATCCGGTTCTGATCCGTTTTATTTTCAGCATAGTGAATATAGGTTTCATCAAACACCACACTCTCGCCGTCACGCCATGAGTACCGCTGACCATCGACATCAATAAAACAACGGTCATCATTCGGCGTTAGTAAGCCCAAGTGATAACGCAATGAACCGGCATAGGGATCACGATGACGGACTAAACGACTGTCAGGCGCCAACTCAGTAAACATCGCGGCTTTAATAGTGGGTAGATTTTTTAACAAGGCCGTAGTTTTTGGGCAAAGTTCAGCAGCCGAAGGATGGGCTGAGTCATACCATTTTAAATAAAAGCGTTTCCAACCTGTTTTAAAGAACGAGTTAAATCCAAGGTCATCATAAGTACTCGATGCTTTGATGCCCCCTTTTTCATATAAGGCCTTGGCTTCATCACGAATCATTTCCCAGTTTTCATCTAAGACTTTTAAATCTTTAAAATGCTGCGTGTCAATATAGGGTTGGCTCGGCACTTTTGAAAACATGTACATGAGAAAATTGATCGGTGCGAGCAATGTCGAATGATCAAAAAACTGACGATAAAATGAATGACGGACTTTACCGCGTTGCTGGATATAAAACGCAGAAATGACAAAGACCGCCAGGATAATCCACTTAATCATATGAGGACCTGGTGCTAATAAGCATTGTGCTTAATAAAAAATTAACTTTTGAGAACGCGGCGAGTATAGCATAGTGCTCAGTGACGCTTAAATAAGCAGCATAGAACACTGTGTCTCAGCAAAGATGGATGACAATAGTAAAAGTGAATTGACCATTCTGCCGAAAAATACACTTGCTTTTTTCTTGATTTTTTCTTTCGCATCTCAATCTATAGCTTACATTTATAAAAAATGTGAACTGAAACATAAGCTTCAACATATTTAATCAGAGCGATAGCGTTTAAAGGCAGATCCGAAGGCTATTTCCAAAAGAAATTTTGATGACCCTAGCGTCACGGCTTGATACAACTTGTTATGTTCTTTTTAGATATAGTTATCGTAAGATTAGCGAGGCATAAAGTGTACGCAGGAACCGCGTACTCGCTTCACAACATCAACTTAGAAGTCCTCCAAAATAAAGGAGATCAGGCATGATCCACGCTGGCAATGCCATTACCGTCCAAATGCTTTCGGACGGAATTGCAGAATTCCGCTTTGACTTACAAGGTGAGTCGGTCAACAAATTTAACCGCGCAACAATTGAAGATTTTAAAGCTGCAATTGACGCTGTTAAAGCAAACGGTGACATCAAAGGTTTAATCGTTACTTCAGGTAAATCTACATTTATCGTGGGTGCAGATATCACTGAATTCGGTGAAAACTTCGCTCAAGGCGAACAAGCGATTGTGGATTGGGCATTGCCTGTTCACGACATCTTCAATGCGTTTGAAGATCTAAACGTTCCTAAAGTTGCTGCAATCAATGGTATGGCATTGGGCGGCGGTTTTGAAATGTGCTTAGTGTGTGACTATCGTGTGATGTCAGAAGCTGCACAAGTTGGCCTTCCAGAAATCAAACTTGGTATCTACCCTGGTTTTGGTGGTACGGTTCGTTTAAGCCGTGTGATTGGTATCGACAATGCGGTTGAATGGATGGCAATGGCTGCGCCGAAAAAGCCTGCTGCTGCGCTCAAAGACGGTGCTGTTGATGCAGTTGTTGCTGCAGACAAACTACAAGACGCTGCAATTGACCTTGTGAAACAAGCGATTGCTGGCCGTGTAGACTGGAAAGCAAAACGCCAAGAAAAATTAGATCCTGTTAAATTGAACATGCTTGAACAAATGATGGCATTCAATACAGCGAAAGGTGCAGTTCTTGCAAAAGCAAATCCTGCTCAATACCCAGCGCCAAAACTTCTTTTAGACTCATTACAAGCAGGTGCAAGCCTTCCACGTGATGAAGCATTGAAAATCGAAGCGCAAGGTTTTGCTAAAGCTGCGGTAACGCCACAAGCAGGTGCGTTAATTGGTTTATTCCTTAACGACCAAATTGTGAAGAAAACTTCGAAGAAATATGAAAAAGGTGCGCACCCTGTCAACCAAGCCGCTGTATTAGGCGCGGGTATCATGGGTGGTGGTATTGCTTACCAAGCGGCAAGCAAAGGCACACCGATCATCATGAAAGACATTGGTAATCCACAACTTGCTTTGGGTATGAAAGAAGCAAATGGCTTACTGACCAAACAAGTTGAACGTAAGAAGATGAAACCTGCTCAAATGGGTGAAACTCTTGCGCGCATCCGTCCAACTTTAAGCTATGACGAGTTTAAAGAAGTGGACATCGTGATTGAAGCGGTGACTGAAAATCCAAAAGTAAAAGGCATTGTACTTGCTGAAACTGAGAAAAATGTTCGTGACAATACGATCATTGCTTCAAATACTTCAACAATTTCAATCACACGTTTGGCTGAAAACCTACAACGTCCTGAAAACTTCGTAGGTATGCACTTCTTTAACCCTGTTCACATGATGCCATTGGTAGAAGTGATCCGCGGTGAGAAAACATCTGCTGAAGCAATCGCGACAACTGTGGTTCTTGCTCAGAAAATGGGTAAAACACCAATCGTGGTTAACGACTGCCCAGGCTTCTTGGTAAACCGCGTACTATTCCCTTACTTCGGTGCATTTGACCTTCTACTGAAAGACGGTGCTGACTTCCAGCAAGTTGATAAAGTGATGGAAAAATTCGGCTGGCCAATGGGTCCTGCTTACCTCATCGACGTTGTGGGTATCGACACAGGCGTACACGGTGCGGAAGTAATGGCAGAAGGTTTCCCTGACCGCATGAAGCCCAACTACAAAGGCGCAACTTTAACCATGTACGAAAACAAACGTCTTGGTCAAAAGAACGACGTTGGTTTCTACAAATACGAACTTGACCGTAAAGGTAAGAAAGCCAAAGTGGTTGATCCTGTGGCTTACGAACTTGTGGCTTCTGTTGCAACTGCGGAAAAACGTGAATTTGACGCTCAAGAAATTATTGACCGTATGATGCTGACGTTCTGTAACGAAACTGTTCGTTGCCTAGAAGACAACATCGTAGCGACTGCTGCTGAAGCAGATATGGCGATGATCATGGGTGTAGGTTTCCCTCCATTCCGTGGTGGTCCATGCCGTTACATCGACCAAACAGGTGTCGCTGAATACGTAGCGCTTTGCGACAAATATGCGTATTTAGGTAAGGCTTATGAAGCGCCACAAATGTTGCGTGACATGGCTGCTAACAACAAAAAATTCTACGGTTAAGGAGCAACGTGAATGGCTACTTTAAATCCACGTGACGTTGTCATCGTTGATGGCGTACGTTCAGCAATGGGTAAAACCAAAAATGGTATGTTCCGTAACGTACGTGCTGACAGCTTATCTGCTGAATTAGTACGCGCGCTTGTTGCTCGTAACCAGTTTGATACCAATGAAGTTGAAGACGTTATCTGGGGCTGTGTAAACCAAACCCTAGAGCAAGGTATGAACATTGGTCGTAACATTGCATTGTTAGCAGACCTACCACGTACTGTTGCAGGTCAAACAGTGAACCGTCTTTGTGGTTCTTCTATGCAAGCAATCCACACAGCGGCTGCGCAAATTGCAACCAACCAAGGTGATATCTTCATCATTGGTGGTGTAGAACACATGGGTCACGTTGGCATGATGCACGGCATCGACATCAACCCTGAAGCGTCTAAGCACTATGCAAAAGCGTCTAACATGATGGGCTTAACGGCTGAAATGTTAGGTCGTATGAACGGTATTTCGCGTGAAGAACAAGATGCGTTTGGTGTTGAATCACACCGCCGTGCTTGGGCTGCAACACAAGAAGGCCGTTTCAAAAATGAAATCGTGGGCGTTGAAGGTCACGATGCAAATGGTTTCAAAATCCTGTGCGATATCGATGAAGTGATTCGTCCTGATGCAAACCTTGAAGCATTCCAATCGTTACGTCCAGTATTCGATCCGAAAGGCGGTACGGTAACTGCTGCAACATCTTCAGCTTTGTCTGACGGTGCTTCTGCAATGTTGCTGATGTCTGCTGAACGTGCTCAAGCTTTAGGTCTTAAGCCACGTGCTGTGATTCGCTCTATGGCAGTTGCAGGCTGTGATGCTGCGATCATGGGTTATGGTCCTGTACCAGCAACTCAAAAAGCGCTTAAACGTGCTGGCTTGTCTATCGCAGACATCCAAACGTTTGAATTGAACGAAGCGTTCGCTGCGCAAGGTTTATCTGTTCTTAAAGGCTTAGGCATTTATGACCAACAAGACCGTGTGAACTTGAACGGTGGTGCGATTGCATTGGGTCACCCATTGGGTTGTTCTGGTGCGCGTATCACAACGACTTTGCTGAACGTGATGGAACAGCAAGATACACAAATCGGTCTTGCGACCATGTGTATTGGCCTAGGTCAAGGTATCGCGACCATTATCGAACGTGTTTAATATTTAGTTAAATACTGAGATAAAAGAAACCCCGCTTAGTGCGGTAATGCCAGTCAGTTAAGCAAATTTTAGTAAAATGTAGTAAAAATGAGTGTATGTGAATACGCTCATTTTTTTATGTCTTTATCTGAACATTTAGAATCCACTCTTGAACATTCTCTCCCATCACTCAACCATTTTTGTGAACTTATTGATTTAAATTGGATTGAAACAAGCCTGCATCAAACAGGTAAGGCATCAAACAGGTAAGGCATCAATCAGAAGGAGAAAATTACCTGCTGAGCATGTGGTTTGGCTTGTTATTGGGCTTGCCTTGTTTCGAAATCAACCCATCAGCTATGTTGTAGAGCAATTAAACCTCGTGTTTGGTACAACAGAATATTGTGTTCCTAGTGCAGCAGTCCAAGCACGACAACGTTTAGGACAAGAGCCTTTAAGTACCTTATTCTCTCTGCTCAGCCAAGCATGGTTTGATGAAACACAGCAACAATATTCAAGCTTTCAAGGACTTAGTATATGTGCTGTTGATGGGGTGGTTTGGTCTATGCCGCTGACCGAAGAGAACTTTAATCATTTTGGCTCATCTAAAGGTAAAACTGCTGTAGCACCTTACCCACAAGTGAGAGCCACGTGCCTAGTCA
>NZ_VOYQ01000062.1:0-12974 GCF_013420195.1 Acinetobacter sp. YH01024 | reverse complement strand
CCATACTGGCAGGGCTTTCAATACTATTGAACACTCTTCAGTTGTTGTCAGAGTATTCGTCTGATGAGCTGAATGCGATTGCTCAGATCGCATTCAATTTATAAAAAATGTGTAGATACCTATGCCTTAAAGGAGAGGGCTTAAAGGAATTTACATCTCAACCATTTCCACACCATCAATGCGGGCAACGGTCATTAAGTCTTTATCGCCACGGCCTGATACAGTCGCAATGATGATTTGGTCTTTGTCCATCGTCGGTGCAAGTTTCGTGACATAAGCCATCGCATGTGAACTTTCTAACGCAGGGATAATACCTTCAATATGTGTTAAGTCGCGGAAGCCTTGTAGCGCTTCAGTGTCATTGATTGGCACATAGTTCACACGGTGCATATCTTTCAAGAAACTGTGTTCTGGGCCTACACCTGGGTAGTCCAAACCGGCAGAAATTGAATGTGTTTCAATGATCTGACCTTGATCATCCGACATCAAGTAAGTACGGTTGCCGTGAAGTACACCGACATGACCTGCGTTGAGTGGTGCAGAGTGCTTGCCTGTTTCAATGCCATAGCCTGCAGCTTCGACACCGTACATTTTCACGTCTTCATCATTTAAGAATGGATAGAACAAGCCCATCGCATTTGAGCCGCCGCCCACACATGCAACTAAAGCATCTGGTAAACGGCCTGCTTGTTCCTGAATTTGTTTACGCGCTTCACGACCAATGATTGATTGGAAATCACGAACCAATTGTGGATATGGGTGTGGACCTGCAACTGTACCAATCACGTAATAAGTTGAATCAACATTGGTGACCCAATCACGCATCGCTTCGTTCATGGCATCTTTCAATGTTTTTGAACCGCTTTCCACAGGTACAACCGTTGCGCCAAGTAAACGCATACGGTATACGTTCATGGCTTGACGTTTAACATCTTCTGCGCCCATGAACACCACGCATTCAAGGCCTAAACGCGCTGCAATCGTTGCAGTTGCTACACCGTGCTGACCTGCGCCTGTTTCGGCAATAATACGTTTTTTACCTGAAAGCTTAGCCAGTAAAGCCTGACCAATGGTGTTATTCACTTTATGTGAACCTGTATGGTTCAGGTCTTCACGTTTTAAGTAAATTTGCGCACCACCCAACTCTTTCGACCATCGCTCAGCATAATACAAAGGACTTGGACGACCGACGTAATACGCCAAGTCACGGTCGAATTCTGCCAAAAACTGTGCATCATCTTTCATGCGGAAATAGAGTTTTTCTAAGTCCTCAAGTGCTGCCATAAGAGTTTCTGACACAAAACGCCCGCCATGAATACCAAAATGCCCTTGTGCGTCTGGGAATTGGGTATAGTCGATTTTATTTTGCTGATCCACGAAGGACTCCTTGCATAAAGCGTTCTATGAGTTGTTGGTCTTTAATACCTTTACTTGATTCTACACCACCGCTCACATCTACGGCATAAGCGCCTGTGGTTTGAATCGCATCTTCAATATTGTCAGGCTTTAAACCGCCCGCCAAAATTAAAGGAATATCGAGTTTTGGGAACTGTGCCCAGTCAAAGCTATGCCCTGTACCGCCTTTCAGCTCAGGATGCCATGCATCGAGCAGTACGGCGCTTGCCCCTGCCTGCTGAAAAGATTGAATCTCGCTAATCACGTCCAAATCTGGCTTCACCTGAATGGCTTTATACCAGCGGCGCCCAACAGTCTGTGCAATCGTTTTGCACTGTTCAGGGTTTTCATCACCATGAAATTGCAGTATGTCTACAGGTGAAATTTTTAAAATATCCTGTATCTCTGTAGCTGATGCATTCACGAATAAACCCACGGTCTGCACATAGGGCGACACATGCTGAATCAGCTCAGCAGCCTGCGCTGCCGTTACACTGCGCGGGCTTGGCGCAAAGAATACAAATCCGATCGCATCTGCGCCAGCTTGGACGACAGATTGGATATCTTGAGTACGTGTAATTCCGCAGATTTTGGCACGGGTTCGCATATTATTGTGGCTCTAACTCCGCCCTATTCATAGCCTATCTATGAATATGAAGGCGAATCATTGTAATGCAATTTTTAGACCTTGCGTGGATTTTCAGCATGATTACTGCGCAAAAATAAAAAGCCCTGAATGATCAGGGCTTTTTAAATAATTGAATCAATTATTTCATTGCATAACGTAAGGTTAGCCAAGCAGTCCGGCCGTCTTGACGGTAGTAATAGTCATCAAATGAGTCATACACGGTGTAATATTCTTTATCAAACATATTGGCAAGTTTGGCTTGTACAGAAAATTCAGGGGTCGCTTGATAGGTTAAACGTACATCTGCTGTCGCAAAACTGCCAAAGCTTGTTGTATTAGCGGCATCCTTATAACGCTGGTCTTCTGCGTGTACAGAGCCACCTAGCGTCCATTTATCCATCGTATAATCTGCAGATACATTCAATAATTGACCTGCACGACCCGCAATTTGATTGCCTTTGGTCGCCCCCGAATTATATTCAGGCTCTTGATAAGTATAGTTTAAGTTCAACGTGAAGTTATCCAGTGACTGTCCGAACTCAGCTTCCACACCCTTAATTTTTGCTTTTGCAATATTGGTTCCGCCTGAAATCATATTATCAATTTCATTATGGAAGGCAGAAACAGACCAGTTCAGCCATTGCGACCCTTTGAATCCAATTTCAATATTTTCAGACTCTTCAGGGACTAGGTTTGGATTTGACCAACCCGGATAATACAAGTCATTAAATGTCGGCGAACGGAAAGCGGTGCCGTATGAAACATAAGTGCTGTAGTTGTCATTAAACGAGTAACCAACAGCGGCATTGCCTGTAGTGTGATCACCAAACTGCTCATTATCATCTAGGCGAATGGCTGCTTGCAGGTTCACTCGACCAAAATCACCAAGATACTGCGCATAGTAACCGACATTATCACGCTCTTTTTCATCGTATTTGGTGGTGCTATCGACTTGATCATTTAAGTAATCCACACCTACCAATAGTGTGTTATTTGCATTAAAAGATAATGTGTTTAACCAGCTAATGCTGTCTTTTGTGGTATCAAATACACCTGTCGATTTATCTGCACTAAAGGTTTCGTATTTATCTTCTGACCGGCCAAATTTCAGCTGCGTTTTCCAAAGGTCTATAGGAGAATAGCTAAAGCCAACGCCATACACATTTTGCTCAACCTTGTTATAAGGATTTACGTTATATGGACTATCGTAATTTGTTTCACCGTTGACATACAATACGTTCAGGTCTGCTGAAAATTGATCATTAAACTGATGACCCGCTTTAATTGACGCAGAATAGTTATCATAGCCATCTTTATCTGTTTCAGTCGGCAAAGTTGTTACATCCATGCCTTGTGTTTTCAAGCCTGCCAAACTTAGCGTCGCCCAAGAATTATCCTGACGAATATTCACACCGACATTGGCATCATAGGTTTCATGTGAACCATACTTAAGTGAAGCAAATGGTTTTACGCCATTTTGCGTCCCTTTACGGGTAAAGATTTGAATCACACCGCCTACAGCTTCAGAACCATATAAACTTGAACGCGGGCCTTTTACAACTTCTACACGTTCAATTTGATCAATCGGTAAATGCTCAAAAGAAGTTTGGCCTGAAGTTGCCGAACCCAGTTTTTGACCATCCACCAATACCAATACCGCAGTAGAGCCTGTACCACGAATTGAAATACTGGTTGGCTGACCTAAACCACCAGAGTTGGTATACGTTACGCCTGGCACAGTGCGTAGTAATTCTTGCAAAGAAGTAAACTGCTTACGTTCAATTTCTTCACGGTTGATTACGGTGACTGCCGCCAAGGTTTTTTGCGAGTCTTGCTCAACAATGCTAGCAACCGTATTGGTAATGACTGGAAGTTGATGAACTTGGTCTGCTGCCATCGCAGCAGAAAGTGGAGATAAAACAAAAAGTGACCCGAGTAGAGTCTTAGAGAAAGAATGCATGCTGTATTCCCCGATCGCACCGCCCGTGCGAAATAAAAGTGGTTAACGCGTGGCGGTTTTTGGGTAAGCGATGGCTTGCCATTTTTCAGACAGAAGCATGCAATCCCGCTATAACGCCCGCCGCATTATGAATAGGTCTGCATCAGGCCGGTCTCCGGACTTACGTTATTGAATAACGATTCACCGTTGCGGGGGCAGTGTCAGATAACAACAGCTCTATACTGCTGGACTGACTTCCCAGTTTCACTTTTCAATTAAGAAAGCACCTGAAGCGCAGGCAGATTAATTTCTGCTCCACAGCAAGTCAAGCTGTATATGCAGCTATCTTAAAATGCCCGACAGATTCGATTGTTCGATAAATCGGAGTTCTCTATACTTAAGCCATTCACAACAGTTGGCATGGGAAGTCTCTACAACACTGCCCCCGCAACGGTGCGCAAGCGAAACCTTGCCAGTCCGATACCTGCTCACTGTGTTCTATCACTCAATCATTTACGTGGGGTAAATGCATGGAGCTTTGTATGCCTTTTCCTTTTCAGCCGACTGCGCTTGCAGCTGGCATATCTGCGCTTTGTATTTTTAACTCCCAACTGTCTATTGCAGCAGATTCCATTGCACAACCTAGAATGGATACCATTGTCGTCACAGCAACACGTTCTGCAGAAAAATTAGAAAATGTACCTGCACGTATCGCCATTATTGAACCTGCAACCGTTGCACAATCCCCTATTTCCCAAATGAGTGATTTGCTGCGTAACGATGCGTCTATCAATATGGTGCAAAACGGCGGTTTAGGACAAGTGGCTTCGATTTTTGTACGTGGTACAGAATCCGACCATACCTTAGTACTGCGCGATGGTGTGCGTTTGAACTCGGCAACATCAGGCATGGCGCCATTACCGTTTTTAGATACTACCGATATTCAGCAAATTGAAGTTTTAAAAGGCCCTGCTTCTGTATTGTATGGCTCAGATGCGATTGGCGGTGTGGTACAAATTATTTCCAAGACACCAACGAAAAATACTGCCTTTGCCAGTACAGAAGTAGGTGAACACAAAACCTATAAAAGTATTATTGGCGCAGATGCCACAAAAAATGGTTATTACGCACAGATTCGAGGACAACGCTTAGAATCCGATGCCACCAAAGTGTTTGACCTAGATGAACTGAGTACAGCAAGCTATGACCAAAAAGGCTGGAGCGCAAAAGTTGGATCAAAACAAGAAAATCATGCTTACTCATTGGACTATAGCTATAACGATGGTCGCAGCTTTTATGTCAGTTGTAGCAATGAAGATAAGGACTATAACTGCCTAAACTACAGCAATGTCGCGCAAGACTTTAGCAATGAAATGATCAACCTACGTGGTGAAGTGCGTCAGTTACCGGCTTTAGAACTGCACGCCCGCCTTTCTCAATTCAAAGATGAGCTAGATCAGGTCACAACCGCCGACTTCACCCACAATAAAACCCAAGAAGCAGAAATCTATTCCAAAATTGCGCTGACGCCAAAACAAACGATTTTAAGTGGGATCACACACCGTAAAATCAGCGGTGACATCGTGTCATATGGCACGGCTTATCAAGATGATAACCGCAGCACGGGTTATTACTTACAGCATCAATATCATCAAGAGGGTCTTAATACACAACTCGGAATTCGCCTAGAAGACGATGCGAAGTATGGCAGCCATACCATTGGTCAAGCTGCAATTCGTCTGCAAGCACTGCCTCTTACCCGTGTATATGCCAATATTGGGACTGCGTTTAAATCGCCAACCTTAGATGAACGCTATAACAGCTGGTCAGGCAATCCAAACTTAAAGCCTGAAGAAAGTATTTCTTATGAAATTGGCGTCGACCAAAAGCTGAATCATGGGCTAAGTACCGGCCTGTCTGTGTACCACACCAAAGTCGACCATCTGATTGTGAATGGCCCTAATTACACTTTAGAAAATCTAAATACAGCGGTTTATCAAGGTGTGGAAACCTATCTGCAATGGCAAAATGGGGGATGGTCAAGCAAACTCAGCTATCATTATGTGAAAGCTCAAGATAATGAGAAAAAACAAGATTTACAGCGCCGACCACGTCAGAACTTAAGCTTGACTACTGGCTGGAGCAATGACATTTATGGCATGAACGCAACCTTAAATGCCAAGTCAGATACCGTGGACTATCAAGCACGCAATCCCGGTTATGCCACTATTGATATGAGTGCATTTTGGAATATCAATCCCAACCTCAAAGTCTTTACCAATTTACAAAATATCGGTGATGTCGAATACAAAACCTCATCGTATGGTTCAGGTTTGTATTATATGAATGGCGGGCGTTTAGCCACTATCGGTGTTACTGTGAAATATTAATGCACATCACTTTATTCAACTTTTAATCAAAAAATGGACAATTAAAATGGGCCACCGCTTAAGTAAAATTTATACCCGCACAGGCGATTCAGGTACGACAGGTCTTGGCGACGGATCACGCGTAGCCAAAGATGATTTACGTATTGAAGCCTTAGGAGATGTCGATGAACTCAATTCAAGCATTGGTATTCTGCGTTCGCACATCGCACTTAGCAGTATTGAAGACAAAGCGGCTTGGGATAAATCGCTCAGCCTGATTCAGCATTGGTTATTCGACCTTGGCGGTGAAGTCTGCATTCCAAACTTCAACTTGGTACAACCTGTGTCAATTGAGTTTTTGGAAAATGACATTGACCGTATGAATGAAGCGCTGCCAATGCTCAAAGACTTTATCCTGCCATCAGGAACATTGGTGTGCAGCTTTGCCCATCAAGCGCGTGCAGTTTGCCGCCGTGCAGAACGTCGTTTAATGGCTGTACATAACCGTGACCAGAACATTCAAGCACCGTCATTGCAGCTACTTAACCGACTCTCTGACTGGTTATTTGTCGCATCGCGTACATTACAACGCGCTGAAGGTGGTTCTGAGGTGCTGTGGCAGAAAAATATTAACGACACGATTGATCAATAAGTTTTGGATTCAAAAATTGCTCAAATCCTTTGACCAATTAAAAGTCTATTTTACATTGAAATAAATCGAAACATTTCGTCCGATCATTCTTGTATTTCAGGATGATCGGATCAAAATAACAGTGTCATCTCCCTGTCATTCTTACAGGACACTATGTTTTTATCTTTCAATTTTGCAGGCCCTTTATGCGCATAATCGGTCACCGTGGCGCTCGTGGTGAAGCACCTGAAAATACCCTAGGTGGTTTCCAATATATTCAAGATTTAGGCATACGCTCAGTTGAATTTGATGTGCGACAACTAAAAGATCGCGCCTTAATTGTGATGCATGACGATCAATTCATCCGTACCACCGGCCAAGATAAGTATCTTTATGAATGCGAAAGTTCTGAACTAGAACCGTATAACCATGCAGTGACATGGTCAGAATGGAATAAAGTTGAGCCGACGCCACTGCTCGAACAAACGCTCAAAATTATTCATAACTTCGATCATATTGAAGTCGAAGTGAAAGCAGTGAAGACACAGACTGAAGCTGAAGCGCTGACTGAAACCTTGGAACAACAGCTCCAAGGTTTCGAACATTCCGCGGTGATCACCAGTTTTGACCCTAAAATTCATCTTGCTTTGCAACAAAAAAAATCCGGCTTCAAACGCGGGCTTTTGGTTGAAACAGACGTAAAATTTAAAGCGATTGAACAAGCACTTGAATTAGGTTGTATCCAAATCGGTTGGATGAACCAACTCGCCAATTCAGACATTATTCAGGCCACGCAGCAGGCAAAATTAAATGTGAGCGTATGGACTGTCAACGACGTTGATCGTGCTAAACAGCTTAAAGATTGGGGCATTAACGGCTTAATTACCGACTATCCTAAATTAATGATGCAGCATTTTTAATGCTGCTTTATTCACCTAGATTTGTGTAATTCACTTCTCGATCAACACGTCGATATTTCAATCGGTCTATTTTCTTTCCAAAACCAATACAGTTTGTCCCCGACTGTTTTGCATCGTCATGTGTTTCCCTTTTATTTGGAATTGTGTTGCGGCTTGCAAGGCATCTGAAAGTTCAGCCTCTTGAGCCAAAGCCGAATCACAGCTGAAATAACCTGCTCGGGCATTCAGATCAATGCTGTGTTTTAAGGTATCAATCACATAAGTGCCACTGATAGTGTTACATCCCGTATTTCCCTGAATTTGTCGAAATTGCGAATTGAACTGAAGATAAGGTTGATGATGAAAGAACTTAGCTTTTTGTACAGCGATTTTCACAATCGTCCATGGAATATCTTGTATCCCATCATTTACGCGAATAAGTTTTAATGGCTGCTCAACGCTGTTGCCCAGTGATTTCCCTTGTGACTTTGTAGTCACCTTCTGCGTCGGAGAACTTTGACAAGCCATCAGTCCCAGACAACTGATCAGAAAGCTGCCCCAGATGCAGTATTTGATAAGTAATTTCAGATTATTTTGACAAATTTGCTGTTTTTTTGGCATCTTCTTACTCCACAAAAAGTCAAATAACTTCAGTCGTATTATGTTACTGTTTAGAACAATACAACTGTACAATAACAGTGGTGAAAACGGGTTTTCCCGTGCTACTATTCTGTACGTCTAAAATCCCTTAAAAAATTAATGGGATTAGTCCTATCTATACCTCCCAAGGTTTCAGGAGTGCTGTTGGAGATGAATGCTCCCCTACCCAAAGCCCCAATGAACTGGATTGCTATTTTTGCATTGGTGTTTTTACCTATTGTCGCAGTTATTGCAATTCCGTTATATGCCATTAATCATGATTTTAGTGCCGCTGCTTGGATCAGTATGTTTGTTTTACTGGGTGTCAGCAGTTTAGGTATTACCGCAGGTTATCACCGCTTATGGGCACACCGTGCTTATGAAGCAACCTTGCCTTTAAAAATCATTTTAATGCTCATGGGTACTTTTGCTGTTCAGAACAGTATTTTGTTCTGGGCTTCGGGTCACCGTACACATCACCGTCATGTAGACGATATTGACCAAGATCCATACTCGATTAATCGTGGTTTCTGGTATGCCCATATCGGGTGGATGCTTCGTGATTATCCAGCAGCAGCACCAAACTATAAAAATGCACCTGACTTATTAAAAGATAAAGTCGTGATGTTCCAAGACAAATATTACATTCCATTGGTGATTGCTGTTCATGCGGCGATTTTAGTGCCAATTGGTTGGGTTGTTGGCGACATGTGGGGCGTTCTATTATTGGGCGGTTTAATGCGTCTAATCTTGAGCCATCATGTGACGTTCTTTATTAACTCACTGTGCCACATGTGGGGTAAACGTCCGTATACTGACGAAAATACCGCGCGTGATAACTTCTGGCTCGCTATTGCTACTTGGGGTGAGGGTTATCATAACTATCACCATATTTTCCAATACGACTACCGTAATGGTGTGAAATGGTGGCAATACGATCCAACAAAATGGTTAATTTGGAGCTGCTCTAAATTAGGCCTTGCCAAAAATTTACGCCGTATTCCTAGCTTTAATATTAAAAAAGCTGAGTTGGCTATGAAGTTCAAGTATGCGGAACAAGACCTTGCGATCTATGGTCTCAACATGACCGATGATATTGCGACAGCTAAGCAACGTATTTCTCAAGAATATGATGCGTTTTCGCAAACTTTGAATGACTGGGCAAAATTAAAAGAGCAGGAAATTCAAGCGAAGAAAACTGCAGTTGCTGAAAAAATTCATCAAATGGATGACAAACTCAAACTTGAATTCCTACAAGTTGAACAGCGTTTGTCACAGCACCGTGAAACACTGAATCAATTGATGCGTAACTTGAAAAAGAAAACCGCTTAATTCTTTTAAGCCTTTCAAATGATAAAGCCTCCACATATGGAGGCTTTATTGATTTTAAGCTACAGTTTTTCTATCTGGTCTTTGCTATAGTTTCAACATAATTTGAATTTTTAAAGATCATTATGCTGTTCAATGCCCGCTATAACACCCTGCCACCTCGCCTGTATCACCATCAGCAGCCAGTTCCTCTAAAAGGTGCAAAAGCTGGGCATTTTAATGCCGCTCTTGCGGATGAGCTGCAATGGTCTGAGACAGATAAACAGGCTTGGGTTGAAATCTGCAGCGGTCAAAAAACCTTTGCAGAATTTGAACCTTTGGCCATGGTCTACGCAGGTCACCAGTTTGGACAATGGGCAGGCCAATTGGGAGATGGACGCGGCTTATTGATTGGGCAAATCATCGATAAACATGGGCAAACCATTGACCTGCACCTTAAAGGCGCCGGCTCGACCCCTTACTCACGCATGGGCGATGGTCGTGCAGTATTGCGCTCGACTATTCGTGAATATTTGGCAGGACATGCGCTCAACAGCGTAGGCGTTGCATCCAGTAATGCAGTGGGTTTTACCAGTTCTGAGCAAGGCGTACAGCGTGAAAAACTCGAACTTGGTGCAATGATGCTGCGTACATCTGACTGTCATATCCGTTTGGGGCACTTTGAATGGATCAATCAGTATCAGGGTGATTTACTGCCTGAATTCACGCAGAAATGTATTGAGTGGCACTACCCTGAATGCTTAGATGCCGAACAACCTATTTTAGCTTTTGCCACTCAAGTCATTCAGCGTACCGCAGTGATGATTGCCAAATGGCAGCTGATTGGTTTCGCACATGGCGTGATGAATACTGACAATCTGAATATTACTGGTTCAACGCTCGATTTTGGACCTTATGGATTTATGGAGCGCTTCCGCCCAAACTGGATCAACAACCATTCGGATTACCAAGGCCGCTATACCTATCAGCAGCAGCCGAGCATTGGGCATTGGAATTTATGGCAATGGCTGAATAATCTCATTCCGCTCTGCCCTACGGACTATGACAAAGAACAGTGGAAAGAAGATTTAGCTAAGTGCTTAGAGCATTTTGAACTGACCTTCTTGGAACATTATAAATTGGGCTTAGCTCAGAAAATGGGTTTGCCAAGTTTTCATAAAGACAGCTTTGACTGCGCCATGGCCTTTTTGCGTATTCTGCAAAGTGAACAGCTGGATTACACGCAAAGCTTTATTCGTCTGCAAAATCATGAATATGAAGCCATTAAAGATGACTGTTTAGACCGTCGCGCATTTGAAGGTTTCTTGGCCCAATATGAAAGCATCCGTGAGCATCAGGACACCGATGCTTTAGATGCGGAAATGGCACAGGCCAATCCGCAATATATCTTGCGTAACCATATGGCGCAAAAGGCGATTGAGCTAGCTGAACGCAATGATTTTTCAGAGGTAGAACGCTTATATACATTACTAAGCCAGCCTTATCTGAAACAGCCTGAACTGGAAACAACAGAAGATTTAGGCCCCTTGCCAAGTGATGTGCCTGAAGTGATGGTGAGCTGCTCATCTTAAACATTTATCCACAAATTCATGCATCACTCGACTCAAAATTGTGGATAATTTAGACATTATCCACAATACCGAAATGGATGGACTGTAATGCCGTCCATCCTCTAAAAAATAATGACAAGAAAACGTATCGCTATTTTTAGTTTCGCTACCCTCTTCTGTATTGTGGCGGCCTACCTTGCCTATCAAAAATTTGAAAAATATCTACCTACACCTGCCAATGTACTGGCCTTTCCACATAAATTAAGTGATTTGCAAATTCAAAAAATTCGCACAGAAACGCCGATCGACAGTATTCAAGTACATAAAGCTGAGCGTTATTTAGAGTTAAAACATCAGAATATGGTCATTCGGCGTTACCCGATGCGTCTGGGTTTTCAACCGCTTGGACATAAAGTTCAAGAAGGTGATGGCAAGACGCCAGAAGGAACTTATCATATAGATTGGCGCAATCCGCAAAGCGCATTTTATAAATCTTTGCATATCTCTTACCCCAATGCGGCCGATAAACAGAAGGCTAAAAATCTAGGGGTTTCTGCAGGTGGTGACATTATGATTCATGGTTCGGCGACCAGTTTACAAATGAAAGCTGCACCACAACTGATGACGTATTTCCCACAAAAAGATTGGACTTGGGGCTGTATTGCAGTGCGCAATATTGATATGGATGAAATTTGGCAACTGGTGAATAATGATACAGAGATTCATATTCATCCTTAATATTAAATACAGTCTTTATTTTTTGAGCGATTCTAGATGATTTCATTACACACTGTAGCTGAAAAGACAGCCTTAGACTTGCCTGAAACAACCTGTAGCCAGCCTTTTGGCGAAGGCTGTGATGTGTTTAAAGTGATGGATAAGGTGTTTATGCTGAGTTTTCATTTGGAAGGCAAAGCGGCCGTTAATTTAAAGGTGCTGCCGGACAATGGCGTGATGCTCAGAGATATTTATCCCTTTATTCGTGCTGGCTGGCATATGAATAAGCAGCATTGGATTTCTGTATTTGCAGATGAAGAATTGGAAGAAGAACTGCTGCAAGATTTGGTGCTAAATTCTTATGAATTGGTGGTGTCGAAGTTAAAGAAAGGACAACGGCAGAGGATTGAATTGCTGAGAAGTGTTTAGATAACACTTCCCTTACAATTAAGTTAATATTGAGAATTTCGTGTAATCGCCATTATGTTCAATAACTGGTTTCATAAATTAAAGATTTGGAAATCGAATCTTTGTTTCAGCATTTCTAATTTCATTACTAGTAAAAGAAATAGTTGTTCCTAATGAATAAGCATAGATTCCTTGGATAGAATCATTAGATGATTCATATGAAATATAAAATCCATTATCACCCCTACCTATCCATTCAAAATTATTTTTATATTTTTCAAAAAGATAATTAATTAATTCCTTTTTTATTTCTATATTATCTGTATCAATTTCATAAGCAATACAATAGATTTCTTTCATAAGTCATTTTTCACTCAGCTCCAAGTTATAAATTCCAGCAATTAGATTGAATCTCAATGCTAGTCTTTTGCCTCGATTGCGATATCGCTCAGCAAGAATTTTGAAGGTTT
>NZ_VOYQ01000061.1:0-13738 GCF_013420195.1 Acinetobacter sp. YH01024 | reverse complement strand
GTTTGATGCAGGCTTGTTTCAATCCAATTTAAATCAATAAGTTCACAAAAATGGTTGAGTGATGGGAGAGAATGTTCAAGAGTGGATTCTAAATGTTCAGATAAAGACATAAAAAAATGAGCGTATTTACATACACTCATTTTTACTACATTTTACTAAAATTTGCTTAACTGACTGGCATTACTGTCCAAACAGGGCTTTTTTCATTTATTGCGAGTTGCTAGCGCTTAGTGACGAGCAGCTTTGCCACCTTCAGTTGCTTTGACAATCGGTGTCTTTGCAAGAGGTTTAGGCATATCAACTAAGGCTAGAGGTAAAATCTCATCAATCGATTTCACTGGTTTAATTTCTAGACCTTCTTTGACATTGTCTGGAATCTCAGTCAAGTCACGAACGTTGTCTTGTGGGATAAAGACAAGCTTAATGCCACCACGGTGAGCAGCGAGAAGTTTCTCTTTTAAACCACCAATGCGCATTGCACGGCCACCCAGACTGGTTTCACCAGTCATTGCGATATCTGGACGAATTGCAATGCCTGTAAAAGCTGAAACAAGAGCGGTAGTTAGGGCTAAACCAGCAGATGGACCATCTTTCGGTGTTGCACCTTCTGGTAAATGCACGTGTACATCTGTTTCTTCAAAGCGAATCGCTTCAATACCTAGTTCATCTGCACGGGTACGTACAACGGTCATCGCTGTTGTGATCGATTCTTTCATGACATCGCCAAGAGAACCGGTGGTAATGAACTTGCCTTTACCTTTCACTGCTGCAACTTCAATTGTTAGTAGTTCACCACCAACAGATGTCCAAGCCAAGCCGTTTACACGACCCACTTCAGCTTCTTCTTCGGCCATACCGAAGTCGAATTTGTGTGGACCTAAGTAGTCAGGAAGATTTTTCGAATTCACTTCAATTTGAAGATTTTTCGCTTTCTTGCTCACTGCTTCTTTTACCACTTTACGTGCAATTTTAGACACTTCACGTTCTAAGCTACGGACACCGGCTTCACGTGTATAACGTTGTACGATATCGCGGATGGCTTCTTCGTGAACGGTTAATTCTTTCGCACGTAGACCGTTGTTCTTGATGGCTTTTGGAACAAGGTAACGTTCAGCAATATTCACTTTTTCATCTTCGGTATAACCCGGTAGACGAATCACTTCCATACGGTCAAGCAAAGCTTCTGGAATATTCATGCTGTTTGCAGTGCAGATGAACATCACTTCAGAAAGGTCTAGATCAAGATCTAAATAGTGATCATTGAACTTACTGTTTTGTGATGGATCGAGGACTTCAAGCAATGCTGAAGCAGGGTCACCACGGTAGTCTTGCGCCATCTTGTCGATTTCATCGAGTAAGAACAGTGGGTTCTTTACGCCAACTTTTGTCAAAGACTGCACAATTTTACCGGGCATCGCACCGATATATGTACGACGGTGACCACGAATTTCAGCTTCGTCACGCACGCCGCCAAGCGCCATACGGACAAATTCACGACCAGTTGCTTTGGCAACAGATTCACCGAGTGAAGTTTTACCAACACCTGGAGGACCAACTAAGCACAGGATTGGACCACGAAGTTTTTTCACACGTGATTGAACAGCAAGGTATTCCACGATGCGGTCTTTCACGTCGTCTAAACCATAGTGATCGGCATCAAGAATATCTTGAGCTTTCGCAAGGTTAATGCTGACTTTGCTGGCTTTGTTCCAAGGCGTATCTAAAATAACTTCTAGATAGTTACGCACGACAGCAGCTTCGCTCGAAGCAGGTTGCATTGCTTTTAGCTTGCGGAACTCATTTTCAGCTTTTTTACGTACATGTTCAGGTAAATCGGCTTCAGCTAGACGTTTTTCAATTTCTGCAACGTCATCTTCAGCACCGCCATTCATATCAGAAAGTTCGCGTTGAATGACCTTCATTTTTTCATTTAAGAAGTATTCACGCTGATTCTTTTCCATTTGGCGTTTTACAGAATCATGTAAGGTTTGCTCAATTTGCTGTTCTTCTGACTGTTGTAATAAATAGGTCATGAGTTCAGCTAAATGTGCTTCAAATTCGTCATGCTCTAAGAATTTTTGTTTTACATCAATATTCAAAGGCACGCGTGTAGCTACGAAGAATAATAATTGTAGCAAATCATCAATTTTATTGGCTGCTGCAATCAATTCACGTGCGTTACGCAATTTTGCTTCTGCATATTGAGCAAATAAGGTGCGTAATTCTTCCACACGGTTATTCTGAGTTTCTGAGTCTACAGAAACCGTCATTGGGCTTAATGAATGCTCGGCAGTCAGGTAATCATCGGTATCGATAATTTTTTCTAACTTGGCACGATATAAGCCTTCAATCAGTACTTTTATACAGTTTTCATCATTCTCATGATTCACAACTTGCACAATCTTCGCGACAGTACCGTATTGATATAAATTGTCGTGATCAATTTCTTCTGTAAGCGAATCTTTTTGTGCAACTACGAATACAAGATTGTCACTGTCACGTGCGACATTGACTGCATTGATCGACTTTTCGCGACCCACAAACAGTGCAATTTGCATGTGAGGATATACAACCACATCTCGTAGCGCTAAAAGCGGTAATACGCTCGGAATTGTAGTTTCCAAGCTTTCTTCATTCATAATAATCTCAGACATGGGCACTCCTAATGAGTGACAACGGTGTTGCCATGTTTTTTATAGTGATGTGTATTTTTTAAATTACAAGGGTCATGCCAATTAAAATGTATAAAAAATGACTAAATATGTGATTTATAAGTGTAACTCAGTGTCAAGAATATCAAATTAACGTTTGAAGCTTAAAGTTTGAGATGGGCTAATAAAGCCATCTAGCGGTTGATCCCATGCCTCTCGGACCAAAGAGTCTTGAATGAGTTGAAAATCATGACCAAGTCCTAAACGGTAGGGGGTAGAGTGGGCTGTTACTAATGTTTTATCGTAGAAGCCACCCCCCATACCAATACGTGTGCCGTACTTGTCGCAAGCCAGCAAGGGCATGATTAAAAGGTCAAGATGAGAAACATGCTTCCCACGACTTGCCATAGGCTCTTTCATGCCGAGTGGGTGATGAGAAAAACGTTTATTGATGTACTGATGTCGTGAGATTTCAACCCAAACCAGTTGCTGATTCATGTTGCAAATCATGGGTAAATACACGTGTTTATGATGCGCAAAACAGTAATGGATAAGCTTTTGAGTGTGAATTTCACCGAATGCATGTAAATACACGCCTATATGCTGACTGCGCTGAAAATAACTGAGTCTGATTAAACGGTGTAGGACTTGTTGTTCAGCTTGTCGTTGGGCCCATGGGTTTAGGCTACGACGCTGCTTGCGGAGTTGTTTGCGAAGGCTGGTGGTGCTCAAAGTCATGATTCATTTCAAAGTAGCACAAAATTCTCAAGGCATTTTAACGCGTTCAAGCTTAAAAGTCCGAAAAAATAGGATTTATCTTTTTTATATAAAGCGTTCCTTAAACACTAGTTAGCTTAAGGAACGCATACTTATTTAAGGTTTTTTATACCAAGAATTTGCACATCAACACGACGGTCTGCTTGTAAGCATGCTTTTAAGGCATTTCGATCTTACACATCAAAACAACCATTGGTTACAGGCTGAGTTTCACCTGCTGAAGCGAAACTTAATTTGTCAGCAGCAATCCCTTGGTTCATTAAGTAATTTTTGACAGTCTGTGCACGTTGTAATGCAAGTTGCTGATTATATTGCTCACTGCCTAAACGGTCGGTATGGCCGGTAAGCTTAATCATATCAATACGTGCATATTGATTATTTAGTTTAGTTGCTAGTTCATTCAAGCTTGATTTACCAGCAGGAAGTAAATCGGTTAATTTCCCACCATTAAATTTAAATAAAGAATTGGCAGCTAAATTTATATTATCTAAACTCGGTTCAATTGGTTTTTTCACATTTTTTAGAGCATTATCTCTAATCGGGCAGTTATTAATTATAGTGCCATCATTATTTAATATAATGGGCTTGCCGTTATTATCAACTGTAAGGAGTAAGTTATTCATAATTGACTTTTTGTTTACACAATATCTAACTGAATAATTTTCACAATTAGTTGTACAATTTTTCAATTTAAATTGGTATTCGCCTTCTTTTAAATAAAAATCAGCAGAATTATTAATATAAAAATCTCCCGCTTTAAAGTCATCTATATAGAGTTTAGTTGCACATTTTTGGTCTTTAGCTTGATCATCTGCGCATAATTTTTCATCACGTTGCACATGTATTTTGTATGCATCAATAGTATTGTTTTGAAACAACAAATTATCTGGTTTTGCATACTTATTTACGCCAGGAAAAGTTGAACATGCGACAACTGAGCGTCCACAAGTTGAGGTGACTGTGACACCGAATGGTGACATCGTACAGACTTACCCTGATGACACCGATCCATCCACAATTACGCCTGACCAAATTACGGTTAAAGATCCAAATGGCAAAGACATCGTGGTTGAGTTTGGTACACCTGAGACTCAACCAGACGGTTCAATCACGGTAACGGGTAAAGTGCCAGAGGACGTTGAAGGCAAAGTTACGGTTAATGTACCAGAAGGTTCATATGAAGACACTTCGGGTAACCTGGGTCTACCAGGTACAGGCAACGAAAACATCAATATGGTTCCGCCTGTAGCAGAAGTGACGATTACACCAGATGGTAAGATCACTGTGATTTATCCGGATGATGTGAACCCTGACACGATTGAAGAAGGTAAAATTGTTGTTGAAGGTCCAAATGGCCCAATCGAAGTACCATTTACGCCGCCAGTGAAACAACCAGATGGCTCATATGTGGTGACTGGTGAAGTCCCTCCGGGTGTTGATGGTAACGTTACGGTAACTGTCCCTACAGATAGCTATGAAGATAAATCAGGTAGTCCAGGTGAGGAAGTAGATAAAACTGTCCCAGTGGACAATATCGCTCCTGAAGTTGAGACAACCCAAGTGGTTACGATAGAAGATCAAAGTGTGACATTAACATGGGCGCATTTTGGTATTTCAGATGCAAATACAGCAAATGATCAGCTTGTTATTACGGTAACAAATCTGCCAAAAGACGGTGTATTGACAATCGTAGATGCTGCTGGGAATAAAACACCAATCATCGCGGGTCAAACACTATCTTATGCTGATATTAATGCCGGAAAAGTTGTATTTGCGCCAGATGCTAACGAAGCTTCAGCAACTGACGGCGGAGTATATGCAGGCTTAGAATTTAATGTTTCTGATGGTAAACATGTGACTTCAGGTGAATTGGAAATTGTTGTCGATGCAGTGGCAGATAAGCCTTCTTTAACATTAGATTTATTAGATTGGAGCCCAACGGCTGTTAATTTAAATATTCAAACTTGGAATAATCTTAAAACTGTTACTGTTGATGGAAAATCTTATAATTTATTGCAAGGTAATGGTAATGGCATGCCAGCAGATACCTTGAGAACGGTTTTTGAATACTTAACCAGTTCGAAAAATACAACTCTTCCACCTGCAAGCACGAGTGAAACTACAAGTTTGGTTGATTCAAGTGTAGCAACCTATGAAGGCGTTGCAATTACAGGTTATGTGTATTTGGAAGCTGGGCATACTTATAGCTATAAAGGTAAAGTAGATGATAGTGGTATGTTGATTATTGGAAACCAAGATCCTGTATTTGTGAGTTGGGGAGGCTTGAGCCAATCGGTAGACCTTAGCTTTACCGCTAAAGAATCAGGGTTCTATACCTTTGATTTCTACACGCATAACCAAGCAGGTCAGGGTAACTATGATTTCCAATTAATCGATCAGTCACATGGTGATAAGATAAGTTATTATCCTAGTCTTGATGCTGCTGTATCAGATCTGAATAATTTTTATCAACAGACTAATTCTTCTGTGGAATGGCAAGTATCTGACTTGATTCAAGGAAGTAGTAGCGATAAAGATCAAAATGGTTTCCATAGACCATATTTCAACCTAAGTGGTGAAGTTGGACAGGATATTTCTCTTGGTCTACTTAATACTAGTTTGAATGATCTCGATAGTTCTGAAAGCTTAACACTGAATTTCTCTGGTTTGGTTGAAGGTATGAAAATTTATGCTATTACAGAGGACGGAACTCGAGTATTGCTTGGAACTGCGGATACAAATGGCAATTTAAGTTTTGTCGCTGATGGAATGAGTATCGAAGGTTCAAACTTAGTGGCGATTGCACCACCAAGTTTGGCTGTTACGGGTAATTCTTTACAGTTGAACGTGAAGCTTGAATCTCTTGCAACTGAAAAATCGAATGGTTCAACTGCAAGTTCAGAATTAGAGTTCGGTGTAATTTTGTATCCTGCTTCTGTAACAAACGTAGCACCTGAAATTGAAATTGAACCAGAAGTAGTCACTGTTGGTGCAGCTGTTGCCGGTCAAAAAATTGCTGCTTATGCTGCATCGGATGCAGATAATGATAGTCTGACTGTGACATTTGCTAATGGCTCGACAGTTAGTGCCGACGGTTTCTATCAATTATCATTGGCTGATCAATCTGTAACCTTAACTCAGAAAGGTGCGGATCAGCTAAATTCAGGTGCTGTATTGCCTTCGATAAGTCTTCAAGTTACTGATGGTAAAGTTACAACTCCTGTAACTGGCAATGCTGAACTCATTGAGTTAAAAGCAACATTAACAAGTGAAATTTCGGTATCAGGGTCAACATCAGGTGGAACTGGTGGTGGTGCGTCAAGTTCAGTGATTAACGTTCCAAACCTAGGTACGATTTATAAAGATGCACAAGGTAATTATGTTTCTGATGATCTTGTTGCGGGTGCGAAAATTGTAGATATTGCTGCACAGATGCAAGCTATTATCAATGATCCACAGTATGGTAATGATTTCAATAAAATTAACGAAGCGCTAAGAATCTTTACTAATTTGAAAAGTGAAATTAACGTTTCTGAAATTATTATTATCAATTGGGAGAAAATTGACAAAGTTCTGACTCAGAATGAGCTTGGGCTTAATTTCTCAAATAGTTTCCCTAAAGACTTTGGAGGTGAAAAAGGTACTCCGAGTGACTGGATTGTATTTGATGAAGCGTATTCAGGTGAAAAATATCCTGTCAATTCAATGATTTTAAACAACTCTGATACAACCAACTATAATGATGGTTTTAACTTGAGTATTACGGGTGTCCAAAATGTAAGTGGTTTCCAAATTAATATGTTGGAAGGTGTGCTATTTGCGGATGGAACTCAAATTGCTAAGACAGATGAGAAAAATCAAAATGGACAGGATCAACTTGGTGTAATAGCTCCGGAAGCAGGCGTTCCAGAGAAAGTTTTACAATTTACTTTACATGCAGAAGTTCTAAATGATGCAGAGGCAAATGTGAATGTAAATGGTGTGAAATTTAAATCTGCTGCTCTTGATGCTTTAGTTGATGCCAAAGTTTCGGTAAATGGTATATCAGTAAGCAAAGATTCAGATGGGTATTATGCTTATCAAGGCACTTCAAGTAGTCAAGTTGAAGATTTTGTAGTGAAAGTTACAGTCCCTGAAACCTCAATTCAAGATGTAAATGTACTTACAACCCAGCTCGAAACAGAGTTAGGAAACAGTGACTGCGACAGCATCGTTTGCGATGTTCTCATTAGAAAGTGAAAGTTTACTTATTGGTGATGATATTGTTTTTGACCTTCTTGCAGATGACAATTTGGGCGGTAATACATTAACAACAGTAAATGATTTTTCTATTGCTGACCAAATCGATATCTCTTCATTACTTTCTGACGATGCAACTGAAGCGAATCTCGCAGAGTTTGTAACAGTAGCATATGACGAAGAAACTGATTCAGCTGTGATTTCAATTGACCGTGATGGCACATCAGGTCTGAAATACGAATCACAAGATCTCGTGGTCTTACTCAATCAAACGAGCAAAGTCGAACTAGATGACCTAATCAACAATAATCAAATTATTTACTAATCATTTGATGAACTAAAAAAGCACCTTCGGGTGCTTTTTTTTGCTTCCCAAAAAGTGAATGCAGATTGAAGACTTGGTTTTAATCAACAACTCATCGGAATTAAAACAAATACGCTATATCTACACTTGTATATTGAATAAGCTTTCTTTGCGCTTAAAAAGCGACACTTATCTGATGACGTAGCTCAAAAGGTATGCATAAAAACAAATTAATGGACAATAAAAATGAAAAAGAATCTCTGGATTAGGACACTTCTTTCGATGACAATCATGGTGTCTCCACTCACTTTCGCAGCGACCAGCACTGCACCCATTCCACCCAATAGCCAGCAAGTTTTTTTTGTGGGTAATAACTGGGATGGTACGGTTACAGTCATCAATCCTGCAAAAAACTATCAAAAAGTTGGTGTTATCAATATGGTGCCCGACAAAAAGGAACGGCTCACTGAGATTTACCTCAACCCAGTAAAATTGATTGCCTATAGCTATATTCGTAATACAGCAGGAGAGGGAAATGATCAATTGGTCGATGATATGTATTCCACACCAGATGGCAAATCGGTGGTTGCATCACGCCCAAGCTATGCAGATGTTGTCTCGATTAATATTGCAACAGGGAAAATTAATTGGCGCACACCCGTTGAGGGATTTCGAGCAGACCATATGGCAGTATCCCCTGATGGGCAACAGGTTGCAGTATCAGCGTCTTCAGGAAATGTCGTACATATACTCGATATCAACACAGGCAAAGAGCTCGGGCGCTTTGCCACAGGAGATAAGCCACATGAAAATATTTACTTTGATGGTGGCACAAAAATTCTTAACTCAGCCATAGGTAATGTGGAAACCTCAATGGATGCAGCGTGGCAGGATTTCACTAAAGGCAAACGCTATATCACCATTGCCGATGCTAATAATTTTAAAGTCTTGAAAAAAATTGATTTTCGACCTGCATTGGATGCCTTTGGCCGTAAAGACCTGTCTAACTCAGTTCGACCGATTGTATTTAGTAAAGATGAATCCAAAATCTATGCTCAGGTCTCATTTTTTAATGGTCTGGTCGAATATGATCTCAATCAAGACAAAGTCACGCGCATTGCACAGCTTCCGGGAAGTACAACTATTCCCTCTGATCGCACGAAATGGGTAAATGACTCACGTCATCATGGGCTTTCAATCAGTGGAGATGGTGAAAAACTATGTGTCGCAGGAACCATGGATGATTATGCCACCATCGTCGATCGTAAAACTTTGACCGCGGCGAAACTGATTGCTGCGGGCAAACCGTATTGGGCAACGCAAAGCCCAGATGGTAAACGCTGTGTCATTTCTGAAAGTGCGACAGATGCAGTAACCGTGATCGATTTCGCGACAGGTGAAAAAGTCATCACTGTGCCTGTTGGCAATCACCCACAGCGCGTTCGTTTAGGTTATGCGCCAGCAGGATGGGGCAGTCAGTAAAACAGTTTAAATCAAATGCAAATGGAAAATTCAGAGTCAAATCGGCTCTGAATTTTTTAATTGAAGAACATTAGAGATTGGATCATGTATAAGAAATGGATTGCTTTAGGATTAACGTTTAGCTTGTTTTTAGGGTTGATGATTCAATTTTTAAAGCCCAAGCAAGAGCACGTAGAGCAGCAACAGACTCAACTGGATACACAAATAGTTCTTAGCCCGCTTACAGTGCAAACCACTAAAAATGCTTTAAATGATCAAAGTTCAAAACAAAAACAAGAAAGAGAAGATAAGGAAATGCACACCCAGTTATTACAGCAACGTGAACAAGTATTTCAAGAATTTCAGCAAATAAATACGCAGATGAGTCAGGGGCAGCAGCCGAATCAAAATCAAGTACTCGCTTTACTCGAGCAACAATATAGATTGGTTGAAAAAGGTGTCGTGCAAGTAGATGAAGCCATTTCATCTATTCAATATTTACGCCAAATACTCCCTGAAATGGACAGATCTTTAGATGAGCAGCAAGCCAAACTGGAAACAACTCAAAGATTGAATAAGGCGGACTAAATAAGCTTTTGAAAATGAACAAACTTGAATGAAATATTTAAGCGAGGAACAGAAGTTGAATAGAACAGAAATAGAATAGTGAATTTTTTAGAGTATTTTTGAATTGAGATGAATGTTTAAAATTCATTTAATGATTTGGAAAATAAACACTCCGAAGATGCCGCTGCAAATGTCGTGACCCTGAACCCGATGAGTTCAAGGTGGACGCGACGTACACTCGCTGGGTTTCCCACTCGAGGAGGGCATACGCTCAGAATATACAGAACACATCCATAAGTTTAAGTATCGGCAGGGGATTAGACCTAGCTGGCGAACACCTCAGAGATGTGCTCAGTATAACGAATTCAGCGTTATTGGCAAATCACCAAACACTGACAAAGTGTTTAAAATGAAGCAATCGGGCAAAGTATAATCACTAAACCACCGATTAATCAGTCAATTCTTCAACTTGTTCCAAAATATTTTGCAACAAAAGTTCGCAGTTTGCATATTCTTGCAAACTCTTATTCATTGACAGGACTTCTTGCATTAATTCAAGTGCAACCATAATGATCAACTTACTCGGTTCCATACGTGGTGCTTTACGACGAAATTCATCGTATTTGTCATTCAGTAATTGTGCTGCGCGTTCTAAATCGGCTTGTTGGTCAGAAGTCGTTGCTAAACGGAAACTATGACCTAGAACTTTTAAATCAACTGCAATTTGTTCACTCATGATCAAACTTCCTCATTACTTTCAGTCGGATGTGCCAATTGTTGAATTTCTTGCGCATGTTGATCTTGAGCTGTACCTAAAATAGCTAAACGTTGAATAATCGCTTCAACTTTTGCTTTGGCATGTTCATTTTTTTGAAGCAGACGTTCACGTTCTTGCTTTAAACCTTGAATTTCTTGCTGAGCATGACGTTGTTCATTTTGCATTTTTTCTTTGACGATACGTAACTCATTACGCTCTGCCAAAATTTCTTGAAAACGATTTTTTAGATCAGTACAGCTTTTTTCAAGGCGGCTGTATCGGTCAGCCAAAGCAGTTGCATCAGTATTGAGCTGTTGAAGTTGAGCACGTGAATCAGTTAATTGCTCATTCAGTGTTTCAATTTCTTCTTGTTTCGAGGTGATAATGCCGTTCTTATGTACAATTTGAGCATGATGCTGCTCATTAGATGAGTTTTTCTCATCTTGTAAGGCACCATTTTCGCTTTCAAATTGCGCCAGTCGCTTTTTTAAAACGCTAATATGCGCTTGGAGACGCTGTAATTCTTCTAACATAACGTAGTCGCACAGTCTTGCAAACAAAGGTAATATATACGAAGTATAGAGATTGGATAAGCGAATGCAAGACGATATTTCAGGTTGGTCAGATTGGTCCCAGAATTTTTCTAAAATTGAAGAAATTTCAAGCCCAAGTGAGTTACATGGTCTACTCACTGGTATAGTTTGTGTGTCACAACCCCCGAGTCGTGAAGAGTGGCAACAAATTTTAGCAACGCTTGATGTGGCTGAATTAGACGAAGATGCGGTGGCATTGTTGACTGAAGAAGCAGAAGATGTAGCTCATTCACTTTCAGATGATGAACTCGACTATCTTCCTTTATTACCAGATGATGATCACTTACTAGGTGAGCGTGTACAAGCATTGGCAGACTGGTGTGCAGGTGTGGTTCTTGGTTTTGGTTTGGCGGCAGGACATCTGCGTACCAATGAGCAAGAATTGATTGAGCATTTACAAGATGTCGCTTCAGTAGAATTTGAAGATTCAGATGATGATGAAGAAGGTGAAGAAAGCTATCAGGAATTATACGAATTTGTACGTTTAATCCCAGTAAGCCTATCGATGGGACGTACCAAAGTAGATGTTTCAGAAACACCGTTGTTACAGCTGAGCGCTAAAAACTCATCGGCTCAAGCGGGCAATGTGGTTGAAATGTTCACTCCACATCGTCCAAGTTAAGGCATTCTTTTTGCATTAATAATTAATAGATGATGGGCTTTATCTAAGGAGTTCATCATCCTATTAAATCAATCATAGTCCAAGCGTATAAGAAGCATATCAATGAAGAAATTAACTCAAGCGGATTTTCAAGAACGTCGAGACATCCTTGCGGGTGAAATGGGACTACGTAGTATTGCAATTATTGCCACGAGCAAAGAAGCCATGCGTAATCGCGACGCAGATTATAAATTTCGAGCTGATAGTAGTTTCTTTTATTTAACAGGTTTTGCTGAACCTGAAGCGGTTGCAGTGATTGAAACCTTTGATAGCGAAGAAGAAGGTTATAGCTATAGTTTGTTCTGCCGTGAACGTGACCGTGAAATGGAAATTTGGAATGGCTACCGTGCGGGTGTAGATGGGGCTGTAGAAGATTATGAAGCTGATGAGGCTTATGCCATTGATTTATTAGACGAAGAAATTTTAGAAAAATTACAAAATAAAGATAAATTATTCTACCGTATTGGGCAGCAACCAGATTTTGATGCTCGTGTGGCGCAGTGGATTTCGGCTGCAAGTGGTGAATCACGTAAGGGTGCAAGTGCGCCTGCTCAAGTCATTCAACTAGATCGCATCATTGATGAAATGCGTTTGCATAAGTCTAATGATGAACTTGAATTGATGCAGATTGCTTCGGATATTTCAGCAGAAGCGCATACTCGTGCCATGCAAACGGTTAAACCAGGCATGATGGAATATGCACTAGAAGCAGAACTGAATTATGTCTTTGGTAAAAATGGCTGTGTGCCTTCCTATAACAGCATTGTCGGCGGCGGTGAAAATGGCTGTATTTTGCACTATGTGGAAAATGACAAAGAACTCAAAGATGGTGATTTGGTACTGATTGATGCAGCATGTGAATATCAGCTGTATGCCTCAGACATTACCCGTACTTTCCCAGTCAACGGTAAATTCAGCCCTGAACAAAAAGCACTTTATAATATCGTACTCGATGCGCAAATTGCGGCGATTGATGCGGTGCGTATCGGCAACTCTTATAAAGAACCACATAACGTTGCAGTGCGTATTTTAGTTCAAGGTTTATTGGATCTTGGCATTATGCAAGGAGATATTGACGAAATCATCGCAAAAGAAAGTTACCGCCAATTCTATATGCATGGTACGGGTCATTGGCTTGGTATGGATGTGCATGACGTCGGTTCATACAAGCAAGACGGTGAATGGCGTGCCTATGAAGAAGGCATGGTTGTAACGGTTGAACCGGGGCTCTATATTGCGCCTGATGATGAAAGCGTTGATGCGAAATGGCGTGGTATCGGTATTCGTATTGAAGATGATGTGGCTGTAACTAAAGCAGGTCCACGTGTTTTAACAGCTGCAGTGGTCAAGTCGGTGGAAGACATTGAAGCCTTGATGGCGAAGTAATTTACTGTAAGAGAATAAGCCGGTCAGATGATCGGCTTTTTTTATCTACAAGCAGTCTTATAAATACTAGTCATATAGACAAGGGTAATTAACAATGGAGTTGATTTTATGACGTTAAGTTTTTACAAAAATTAGATATAAGTCTTTTTAAATTAATCGTATAAGTTTTTTATTTTAATCATAATTATGGGTGTTAGAAAAGCTGGGGTGGTTATCACTGCTGTCCCACAATTTTTCACAAGAGGAAGCTCATTTGAGCTTCCTCTTGTTTTATGGGTATTTTATCGGGTGAAAATAAAGCTTTTAAAGTTCTTCTTTCAAACAAATTCACTTGAATTATTC
>NZ_VOYQ01000060.1:0-14538 GCF_013420195.1 Acinetobacter sp. YH01024 | reverse complement strand
TTAAAATGCTGTGCTGCTTTTCGCACAGACATTTCATCTCGAATCATAATTTCTATGACTTTGTCTTTAAAATCTTTTGAATATCCCATATCTCTATTGTTCTATAGTTTTTAGGATTTGGCTATACATTCAACCTAAAGGATTTTTGTCTTTAATTTGCAGATTTAAAGTGATTAAAAGGAATTTTTAAATAGCGAATACCATTCCCTTCTGGTTTTGGAAATTTACCTGCATCCATATTGATTTGTATTGCAGGTAAAATCAGTTTTGGCATAGCCAAATTTGCATCACGCTGAGTTCGCATTGTGACAAAATCTTCTTTTTTCGTACCAACGTGAATATGAATATTCTGCTCCTTTTGTGCATGTACACTGCTTTCACAGCAGTATTCTGACCGATTTTCTGGTAAATAGTCATGGCATAAAAACAAGCGCATTTCAGGTGCTAACTGATAAATCTTTTGTACTGAATCGAATAATACTGCTGCACTGCCCTTGGGAAAATCACAGCGTGCTGTGCCATAATCAGGCATAAATAAGGTATCACCGACAAACACAGCATCATCACCAACCACATAGCTCAGACAAGCAGGTGTGTGTCCAGGCGTTGGAATGTTATACGCATTTAACTCGCCGATTTTAAATGCTTCATGATCTGCAAATAAATAATCAAAAGACTGATGTGAATTAAAATATTTCACATCAAAATTATAAATGGCACTGAATGTTTCCTGCACAATCTTGATGTTATGGCTCATCGCAATTTTGCCACCAAGAACCTGTTTTAAATATTGTGATGCCGTTAAGTGATCTGCGTGCACATGCGTTTCTAAAATCCATTCTACGCTTAGGCTATTTTCTTGAATATAGTGAACAATCAAATCTGCATGCTTCGTTTGAGTAGTTGCAGAAGCAGCATCATAATCCAATACACTGTCTATAATCGCACATCGTTTTGTTTGTAGATCAGATACCACATAACTAAATGTATTGGTATTTTCATCAAAAAAATGTTGTACCTGTGCACGATTTGACATTACTTTGCTCCCGAAATTTTACGATGTAGATAGACGCCTGCAAACATCGCTATAACAAAATAAATCGCTTGATAATAACCAAGACCGATCAAAGTAAAGGCTGGCGCAGGACAAATCCCAGCAATCCCCCAACCTATTCCAAAGATAACACTCCCCATGACGAGTTTTGCATCAATTTGATTATTACTCGGTAATTCAATCGCCTTCCTATCAAAGGTTGTCGGTTTTGATTGACGAACGGCCATTTGAAATGGAATAAATGCAACTGCAATGGCTCCCATCATCACAAAAGCTAAACTCGCATCCCACTGCCCTGTAATATCAAGGAAACTTAAGACCTTTTCTGGATTAGACATGCCCGAAATCATTAAACCTAATGAGAAAATTCCACCAAAAATAAAAGCCAATATATTTTTCATCATTAAGCTCCGATTACATGTCTCATTACATAAACTGTGATAATCCCAGCCAACATAAAACTAGCAGTTGCAACGAATGAACGCTTAGAAAGACGACTAATACCGCAAATGCCATGTCCGCTTGTACAACCTGAACCTAATCGCGTTCCGAATCCAACCAATACCCCGGCAATGATCATCATCCATGGGCTTGCATCCAGTTCAATTGTCACAGAGGTCATTTTCCCGTAGATAAAAGGCACAATAAAAAGTCCCGCTAAAAACCATATCGCAGGTGTTTTTAAAATCGTTTGAGGATTCAACATTTGCGCAATTAAACCACTGATACCGGCGATTCGACCATGTACGTATAGGTAGCCAACTGCGGCTAGGCCCAATAAGGTCCCGCCGAGAAAAGCGGTTAGAAATGGATGCATATTCATCAGCCACAAAAACAATATATGTTTTTATAATATGTTATTTAAAAAAAGATGCAAGCTCTCCAACCGAAATATTCGTTCTAATTTTGCCTTTTCCTAATTGAAAAATTTAACGGTTCAAGAGTGTTTGATTATTTTTATTTAGAATTAATTTATAAACTTGAAAAATCACAAAATATATCCTCGGAGATTATTCAATAAAGGCTGTTTATTATGAAGTTAATTGAAATAATAGATAATTTATAGATCAATACTAATATCGCTGAGTGCATCGCTCACCCACGTTAAAGCATCTGAATCCAATTCTATAATATTCGAACCAATTTCAGCTAAGTCAGTCAAATCTACAGAAGACAACGGATCAGATGATGTACTATTTTTTTGCTGTTCTTGTTCAGCTTGCTGCTCAATGGCTTGATCAAGATGAGTTTGATCTAATGAAGATGAGTTTGAATGTTGTTGTAATTTATAGTCGTTATTCTGCATAGGTTCATCCTGTTATTTTGTATTATATTCAGTTGATATTAATTTGGCTCAAACTCTTTAAGCACCTTATCTACAAACCACCACGGTAAACGCTGAATACCTGAATTCATCTTTAAAATTTCAGCCTGTTCAATTTCCGCAATGAAAGAAGCATACTGTCCATCGGCAGAGTTATCAAATAAATAACTTCGATCCGTTGCTTCTACCGCCTGCATTAACAAATCCATACTTCGATAATAACGTTCGCGAATTTTTTGTTCTGGCACTCCGTGTCCACCCGTTTTCACTCGGTACTGAACACGTGAAATATTGATCACAGGATCAATAGTGGAAACATAATATAGATAGGTTTTAAAGCCTTTTCTTTTTGCTTCTCGTAGAAACTCCACCTTTGAAATATGGGACATCACCGTTTCAAAGGTAAAACTAATCTTTAGTTCTAAAAACTGCAAACGGATGTAATCGATAATTCTTGCACAAAGATATGAATCAATCTGATCTGGATGAAATTCAATTTTCCACGGATCTAATATCTGAGGTTTTCGTGCTAATAGCGGAATAAATTCTCCATTCGCGGGACGTTTTTTCGTATCTAGAAAGTCAATTAATGCTTCTGATTTTAAAGCGGGATGATAATCTAACAAATTGAGCCGGTGTGAATGTTTCAGTTGAGCTTCGAGTTCATCCGCATTTAAATATGCCCCAATATGATGAGGCAATAAATATTCTTTAACTGTGCTTTTACCTGAACCATTTGGACCCGCGAACATTCTAATGCGAGGTTGTGGAGGCATGTATTAAACAATTTCCTCTATTTTCTTTTTACGTTTTAAAATTTTAGGTAGATCGTCCACTTGTACGAAGTCGGCTGATACATCTTTTAATTGTACTTCTTGACCATTTTGAAGACGTTGAACCAGTTGTAGACCTTTTACATAAACCACAGTGGATGACGCACTTGCTTGTTCAAAAGCATGGCGAAATGCATGGATAGCAAGGCTCGGGATCATATCGTCCTCATATTGGCTTGCTTTCATTACTGAAGTATAAGCTGTCATATAAACAACTCCTCAAACATCAAAAATAATGTGTTCAATCATCTTATCATACTCGCAATATTTGTCTATTTATCCATCAACCATACTGAGAGAAACTCGATAAAAATTCAAAGTGATTAAATCATTTGATTATCGTACTCGAATAGAATGTCGTATATGAGTAAATGTGTGCGGATGCTACATCATGAATCATGTAAAGGTTATCCACGTTAGATTTATCACCGAATAGAATCCAAAAAGTTTTAGAAGAAAAAGTTTACGTCTCAATTTATTTTGTAGGACTCGAACAAAACGCACTTTCGTTTAGTCCAGACGACTGCATACTTTGTTGCTGTTGTTGTAAATAATGCTGTGAAGCCACTTGCATTAGATTGGCCATTTCAAGAGCTGAATTTTGTTGAGAGATTTCTAAAATCTGTCGATATGCATTCAATCTTAAACAAAAAGCTTGAGTTTGCTGCTGACCAGTTGCTGTAGAGGCTGGGTCATCCAAAATGGCTTTGGTTGAATTAATTTGCTCAGTATATGCTTTTATCTGAGCATTATATTCAGCTTGAGTCAGTTGTGGAGTAACCGCTTCATTCACATTTGCATATGCTACAGAAGCAGTAAACACAGAGAAAATAAGGACATAAAGTTTATACATCAACGGAGAATGCATAAATTAAGCCTCATCACCTTCTTTCCAGACATCTTCATAATCATCAGCATCGATCATAAAACGATAGCCTACATCCAAAGCTAAATACGGTAGCACTTCAGGCACAACATCTTGCAGTTTACGCACAGTCATTGTTTCAAAGTTATCTGCGCCTTCAAGCTCACCACCATAAATATACCAACTGACATTTTCATCACCTTCTGCAGGCTTACGAATACCAACAATTGGATCTTTATTTAAGGTATGAACAGCCACCGCAATTACATCATCGCCCTGCACTTCTACATATGCAGAACCCACTTCTTCACATAAAAGTTTTTGTTCTGCAATCAATTCTGCCAAAGGTGATGAATTTTGCGTATGTTTTGCCATGTTTGTTCTCAGGCCATATAGGTTTCGGGCATTCTACCGTGAATTACACTTATATAGATAAATTTTTTCCGCGGGAAAGCATTCGAGCCTTGTTTTATCAATTCATTTATAGAAAAAGACTCAATGCGGTAGATTCCACCTAAAAGTATAAACAAGAAGAAAGGAAACTTATTCAACACATATACCGCTAAAACATAGAAATAGACGAATAAAAAATAGAATCAGCATGCAAACAGCAAGCTTCTTTACCACCACAGATTTAACTTTTGCCAATACCTGTACAAATTTGGACAAATACCCAATTTTCCAAACTTGCATGATTTATGAAAGAAATCGTCAATGCCTTGCACGCTTTATACATTCAAAACACTGACTAGAAAATACACAAGATGGTTAATACGCTTATATATAGGTCTATAAAGTATGACTTAGCTACGCAATAAATGTTCATCATATCTAAAGCTGCCTACTTATAAGGAAATGCTCCCACAGAATATTCAATTCACTGAGGCAAACAAAATATCTAGCTTGAGCCCTATCATTTATGAAAACATTTCATTGGTTTGGAAATATGCTGTATCAATCATAAAAAAAATAAACTATCTTTTAATTTTTATATACTTAGCATACAGACTTGCTTTATTCTTTTAAATAACTCGCTTGAAAGCTGAGAGCAATTTAGATTTCTTTATGCACAAATAAATTAAACCTTAGAATTTTTAATGCGCTGAATAAATACTATCTTTACGACTATGCATGCGTAGGCAGTTCAACTGACGATCTATAAGATGGATACACAAGGCATCTCACATTTAAGGTCATTTGTGCTGGTTATTGCTAAACGTACGCACCACGATAAAGCAAGTTTACACAAAAGATATCAACAGTTTTAGCCAATTGGGTTTAAAATGATGCCCTACAATATAATGATAAAAAATGTAATCTTTTAACATTGCCAATTCTCTGCAAAGTTCGCATTATATAGCCCATTCTCGGCACATGCTTTTCACGTCAATTCAAAGAAATTATAAAAAAAATGTGGAATTTTATGCCATAATGAGCAAACTTTGCAGGTATCTTGCAAAGTAAATTTGCAACTTTTTATTGGAGCAGGCTGAATGAGCTCGACCATTTTGGTCATTCATGGACCGAATCTCAACTTACTGGGAAAACGTGAACCCGAAGTTTACGGCTATCTGACACTTGAAGATATCAACCAAAAACTGATTTCACAGGCTCAAAACGCTTCCATTTCTCTCGACACTTTCCAAAGTAATTGGGAAGGCGCTGTCGTCGACCGAATTCATCAAGCGCAACAAGAAGGCGTTCAATTCATCATTATTAATCCAGCAGCCCTAACACATACTTCGGTTGCTGTGCGTGATGCCCTTCTTGGTGTAGCCATTCCGTTTATCGAAGTACATCTATCAAATGTCCACGCTCGTGAAGCATTTAGACATCACTCCTATCTATCTGATAAAGCCGTTGGCGTTATTTGTGGTTTAGGTGCAAAAGGCTATGCCGCAGCACTAGACTTCGCCATCGAAAAAATTCAACCAACTTCTCAATCTTAATTAGGAATACTGTTCATGGATATCCGTAAAATCAAGAAACTCATCGATTTGATGATTGAATCTGACTTACAGGCGATTGAAGTTAAAGAAGGCGATCAATCTATCGCTCTAACTCGTCGCAATCCAGTTGTTGCTGCCGCTGCGCCTGCTATGGCTGCTCCCGCCGCTGCACCTGCTGCACCTCGTTCACCACGTGGTGCTGTTGAGCCGTCTCCTATGGTTGGTGTGTTCTATGCTGCGCCAAATCCAGGTGAAGCACCATTTGTTAAAGTTGGTCAAACTGTATCTGCTGGTGAAACACTCGGTATCATCGAAGCAATGAAAATCATGAACCCAATTGAAGCAACTCAAAGCGGTGTGATTGAAGAAATTTTGGTTAAAAATGGCGAAGTGATCCAATTCGGTCAACCATTATTCCGCTATCGCGCTTAAGACCACGGGGAATCACAATGTTGCAAAAAGTTTTAATTGCAAACCGTGGTGAGATTGCGCTCCGCATCACCCGCGCTTGCAAAACTTTAGGAATTAAAACCGTAGGGATTTATTCCGATGCCGACAAAGACCTAATGCACTTACGCTTCTGTGACGAAGCAGTGTGCATTGGACCAGGTGCCAGCAGCGAAAGTTATCTCAATATCCCTGCCATTATTACAGCGGCTGAAATCACCGGTGCAGATGCCATCCATCCAGGTTATGGTTTCTTATCTGAAAACGCTGAGTTTGCAGAAATTGTAGAAAACTCAGGTTTTATCTTTATCGGTCCGCGTCCTGAACACATTCGCTTAATGGGGAACAAAGTTTCTGCCATTATTGCGATGAAAAAAGCTGGTGTACCAACTGTTCCGGGTTGTGACCATGCTGTAACGATTCACAATGCATTGGCAGAAGCCAAAGAAATTGGATTTCCATTGATCGTAAAAGCTGCCTCTGGTGGTGGTGGTCGTGGTATGCGTATCGTTGAACGTGTAGACACACTACTCGAATCTGTACAAGCTGCTCAACGTGATGCGGAAATGTGGTTTGGTGACGACACCGTTTATATGGAACGTTTCCTTCAAAAGCCACGCCATGTCGAAGTGCAAGTTCTTGCAGATGGTAATGGCCATGCAATTCACCTTTATGATCGTGACTGTTCATTGCAACGTCGCCATCAAAAAGTGCTTGAAGAAGCGCCTGCACCAGGTTTACCTGAAGAAGCACGTGCGCATATTCTTGAAGCATGTGTAAATGCTTGTAAATTGATGCAATACCGTGGTGCTGGTACATTCGAGTTCTTATTTGAAGAAGGTGAATTCTTCTTTATTGAAATGAATACTCGTGTACAAGTAGAACATCCTGTTACTGAGCAAGTGACTGGCGTAGATATTATCGAGCAACAATTACGCATTGCTGCTGGCTTAGGTTTGGATCTTCAACAAGAAGATATTCAACTTAAAGGTCATGCGATTGAATGTCGTATTAATGCAGAAGATCCATCTACATTTATGCCTTCACCGGGCAAAATCGATCATTTCTATGCACCGGGCGGCGCAGGTATCCGACTAGATTCTCATATCTATCAAGGATATAGCATCCCGCCATACTATGATTCAATGATTGCAAAACTCATTGCGCATGGTAAAGATCGTGAAACCTCTATTGCGCGCATGAAACAAGCTCTCGAAGAGATTATCTTAACTGGCGTGAAAACCAATATTCCGCTACATAAAGATTTGATTCTTCAAGATAAAAATTTCTGCGAACAAGCAATGGATATTCACTATCTTGAAAAACATCTATTAAAGAAAGTCGAAGGACATGAAGAGAAATAAAACTTCAGCGTCAAAAAAACCACTCAAATGAGTGGTTTTTTATTTTCATAAGAAAGATCTATAGTCATGCTTAAGGCAAAACTCGACGCAATGTCGCAAAACACTGCTGAGCCTGATCATTGGCACAGAAATTAATAACCGATGGACTTTTCCACTTTACAAAGTACTGTGAAATTTCGCCGGTTTGATCTTGAATATTGCCCGAACAATCCATCTGATTATTGTCATATTTCACTTGTAAAATCAGTGCTGGAATTTGCACATTCGGATCTTGCGCAGGTTGATAGTCATATACCCCAGATGACCACTCTTCACCGCTTTTGATCACAACATCATTATTGCTCTTAAAATTATAATATTCAACGCACTTTTTATTGGTCGGAATTTCCATACCCCATAAGCCGACCAATTCAGAACGTGTTGTCACCCTAAAGCTATTCACCGCTTCAACTTGATTTTTAGCCTCTGAATTTTGAGTTGTATTCTTATTATCTGCCGCCATCACCAACGATGAACTCAACATGAGTAAAACTGTAAGATATGCTATTTTCATACATTTAATCAGTCATATAAATCATGCTCTTAAAGTAACACATTTTTTTACAAATCCGCGGTTTATCACATTTTCATAACAATCATTTTTCCTATTTATCCAAAAAATCAATCTCGGTTAACGAAACTACAAATCAGCTAAATGCCAAACAAATCACACTATTTACAATAAAATAATATAAAATCTTTTTTATCGTTTAATATTCGAAAAAAACGAATTCTCCCATATTTAACTTAGGCTTACATAAGCTAATGAAACTGCATTCGAATAGTCTTGCTCCGCTTAATGCACGCCACAGCATGGCTTTTGTCATAGTCGCTGCAGTTATTCTTTGCTGCTGCTTAGTCGGTATTTTCAGCCGCCCATTAAGCTATTTAGCGATTTTTTGGCCTGCGAATGCAGTATTGTTAGCAATATTCTTAAGGTTCCCTAAACTGAGTAATCTGGGAGGATGGTTAGGTGCATTTACCGGTTATATGCTCGCAGATTTAGTGACGGGCAATTATTTCCAACTCACTTTATTTCTCACTTTTTCAAATTTAACCAACAGCATGGTATCGCTATTTTTTATGCGATATTTTCAGGTGAACTATCAAAACTATAATAAAGGTTTCACCTTTCTGACCATGATTGTCATCATCGCCTGTGGTGGATGCCTTGCAGGTGCTCTTTTTGCTATTTTCACTGTGCCTTATATCCCCAACACGTTTATGTCGACCGATCGATTGTCGATTGATTTTGGTATGTGGTGGATTACTGAAATATTAAATGCGCTGATTATATTACCGCTTATTCTGTCTTTTCCTAAACTGGCCGATCTTAAACTGTATTGCAAAGACCGACGCAATCAAAGCTTTCAAATCAACAAGATATTTCCAGCTATTGCGGTTATCTTCTGCGTATTTTTAACGACAGTGACTACTGGTCCGGGCGCAATTCTCTACCCTTTAGCGGCTCTGATTTGGGCAGCTTTAACCTATCGATTATTTACCCTATCTCTGATTAATGCCGTAGTCATTTTAGCGACCTATTACAATTTAAATGCCTTCTATTTACATGATTCATCACTCACCTACTTGTCTACAGCCATTTCTGTACGCATTGGCCTTGCCATGCTGATAATCGCTCCATTAATTCTTTGTATTATTAGCCGCAATCGGCACGAACTGTATAAAGAAGTTTTATACCTTGCAAATCATGATAGTTTAACGCATGCGATGAATCGTCGATATTTTTTCGAGCAAGGTGAGCTTTACCTACAAAACCAAATTCAGCTTAACTTTTCCATTATCATGATAGATATTGATCATTTTAAACAATTGAATGATCAATATGGGCATTATGTCGGTGACCAAGTTTTACAGGAATTTTCTGGTATTGTACGTAAGAATTTGCGTGAAACAGATTTATTTGCACGTATAGGTGGTGAAGAGTTTAGTATATTACTTACCAACATTGCAGCACCTGAAGCCCAAGGTATCGCTGAACGTATCCGAAAAGTCGTTGAAACCACACCTATTTTCATTGATGAACAAAATACGATTTATATTACGGTGAGTATTGGTCTGATTCATCAGTCTTTGCCCAATGCTCCAAGTTTGCAAAGTATGATTAATCAAGCCGATCAGGCCTTATATCAAGCCAAAGAGCTCGGCCGTAATCAGGTGATTTTAGTCCATTGAGACTTATCAATATACTGAATTGCTTCAAGCTGGCTTTTGAATCGTTTTAGGCAAGCCCACGACCAAAAACATGGCAGGTAGAACCGCCAGTCCTGCGATCATAAAAATAACGGGTCCCGAAAGCATGTCCCAATATCGACCTGCTAAAATACTGCCACTCGCAACACCTAAGCCCCACATGGTACTGTATAGCGCTTGACCTCGCCCTTGTTGACTTGCGGTAAAATTTTGAAAAATGATTCGCATCGCGATTAAGTGGAATAATCCAAAACTGAAGGCATGAATCGTTTGCGCAGCAAATTGAGTGATAAACACCGCCGGATATAAGCCTACAATCAACCATCGCATCCCTGTTAGCCCCAAACAAATGAGCACTAAGTTACGCCAAGAATATCGATTAAAAAAGACATTGGCATAGGCAAACATAATGATTTCTGCAATGACTCCGACAGACCATAAAAAACCGATTTGGCTCGTCGAAAAATCAGCCTGCTTAAGGTAATTGCTATAAAAACTATAAAACGGTGCATGCGAAAAGAGCAGAAAAAATTCAATGATAAAAAAACTCGCTACAATAGGCCGTTTTAAGATAGGCCAAAGTGGTTCAAGTTTTTTCTGTGAAGATGGTGCAGTAGCGGGCTCTTTAATCGTAAATGACCAAATAAATGCGAGAAATGCAATGCATAACAACATGATAGGAAGCATGGAAACAGGTATTATTTCTAGCAAAGCCCCTATTCCAAATACCCCAACAATGAAACCAACTGATCCCCATTTTCTGACTTTTCCATAAAGTTCTGCACGACGCTCAGCGAGCCAAAATAAAGTTACTCCTTCAAATTGAGCCAATATGGCATTTTGAAAGAAACTAAAAACCAGCATGAGTAATGCAACAGACTGAAAACTATTGGGAATTATAAAAATCAGAAACCAAATACAGGCTTCCATCCATGTTGCTATTCGAACTAAAAGCATGCGCTTGCCGGATTTATCTGCAATCCAACCCCAAATAAACGGTGCAAAAAAACGTGTGACAATTGCAATCGAAGATAAAATACCTATTTCTTGATAATTAAACCCTTGATCCTCTAGATACAAACTCCAATACGGCATGAATGTACCCACTATTGAATAATAGAAAAAGTAGAATCCACCGAGTTTGGAATGGATTGGAATGTTAAGCATCAAGCTGTATTCCTTTGTATTTACAATAGGTTATAAACTTTTCAGAGTTGTATACTTTTGCATCTAAAAGGCTTGGTTAGGATATGGCGAGTATACAAATTTATTTTAATTAAATTATTTCAAAATTTGTATAATTTTATCAAAATATCAAATTTCCTCATTATTCTATTTATTAAACAATATGTTATTTTTACTTATAAAACTTTCATATGTTAATAAAAACCGCCCATTTGGGCGGTTTTTTATCTATTGGCTCTTAGTTCGAACTAAATTTAAAAAATGCAGATGACGCTCATATTGATCAATGACATCTTGCAAGATATCTTCTTGCGTCCATTCGATGATGTCATAATTTTGACCACCTTCCCTCAAAAATACTTCAGCTTGATAATCTTGCGTAATTTCTCCTGAATCAATCATAAAGCTTGGTGTATTTTTTTCTTGGACAACTACTTGGTAGATAAAGTTAATCTCATCTTGATGGTTTACACGAAGCTGCAAGCCATCATCTATCGTGTTTACCGTCACATCTAAATGACGACGCTTAAACTCTTTCTGTAGATTTGAAAATGCCTGGCTTACCGTTGTATCAATATATTGTTCAACTTCTTCACGTGTATGCGGATAATGCATAATCAATCCTAAACGTTGCTGCCAACTTCTTGGATTATGAATTGCTTTAGGTGTAATACGCGCATCCTGTAATGCTTGCATCTTGGTTGCATCTAAATGTAGAGCCTTGACTAAGCCCCAGCAAATTAAAAGCATTACAAAAGTGAATGGTAATGCACTCAACATTGTTGCAGATTGCAAAGCACCTAAACCTCCTGCAAACAACAAAACAATCGCAAGTACAGCCATTAACGTTGTCCAAAACAATCGCTGCCAAGTTGGAGAGTTTTCAGATTTTGCAGTTAGATAGTCTGTAACTAAAGCCCCAGAGTCTGCCGAAGTCACAAAAAACAACATGACCAGAATGGTCGCCACAAAACTCATCACGCCTGAGAATGGCAAGGTCCCTAAATATTCAAATAACGCAACGGATGAATCTCGTTGCACTGCAGAAATCAGCGAGGTGTTCGCTTCGTTTAAAATACTATAGAGTGCAGCATTCCCCATGACTCCCATCCAGATCAGCGTGAAGCCTGTTGGAATAAGTAAAACACCTACAATAAACTCACGAATAGTACGTCCTTCAGACACACGCGCAATAAACATACCTACGAATGGCGACCATGAAATCCACCATGCCCAGTACATAATTGTCCAACCACCAATCCAACCATCAGATTGATAGGCATATAAATTAAAGGTCATGTTGAATAAGTTTGAAAAATACTGGCCAGCATTTTGTATAGTCGCTTGTAATATAAATATTGTTGAACTAGCAAAAAATACAAATAATAAGAGGGTTAATGCTAAGCCTAAATTGATCTCTGATAATCGTTTAATACCCTTGTCTAAGCCCATAAATACGGACAAAGAGGCCATAGCCGTAACAATGACAATTAGAATTAGTTGCGTCGTCGTTGAATATTCAATCCTGAATAGATAATTCAGGCCGGAGTTAATTTGGGTTACACCAAAACCTAATGTCGTTGCGACACCAAATACAGTACCGATCGTCGCAAAGGTATCTACACCATCACCGATTGGACCATAGATTTTTTTTCCTATGAGAGGATATAACGCAGAGCGAATTTTTAGAGGTAGATTGTGTCTATAAGCAAAGTAAGCTAACGCTAAGCCAACGATGGTGTAGATTGCCCATGCATGAAGTCCCCAGTGGAAGAAGGTTACGCGCATGGCTTGCTGCGCTGATTGGATCGTTTCAGGATCACCAGTTGGAGGTGATACATAGTGCATCACTGGCTCCGCGACACCGAAAAACATTAAGCCAATACCCATACCAGCAGTAAATAACATAGCAAACCAGGAGCTATTACTATATTTTGGTTGGCTATGGTCTAAACCTAATTTAATTTTACCCATATTTGAACAGGCAATATAAATAAGCACTATTAGAAAAATGGCTACAGATAACACATAGAACCAACTGAATGAGTTTGTAACCCATTGATTTAGTTGTTTAGTAATTAGATCAAAAGCATTGGGAGCTAAAAATACAATGGCAATGAAAATGCCGATAATAACAACTGTGCTAATAAACACATTTGGATTCACATTGGAATACCATGACGGTTTCAATGAAGACATACCTTCCCTATTCCGTTTTATTTGTAAGACAGATCAAAATTGATCAAAGAGATATCCGCTAACTGCGGAAGAAACAGGCTTGTAAAGATGAGTGCTGGCGATTGTAATTTCGCTCTATACGATAAATATTAAAAATATTCATGTGCATAAATTGAAAATTAAAGGCTGACTCAATCTAAGCCACTGTTTAGAATGTGCACATGTTATCATATTTTTAGATACTAAATTAAATATTAAGCAATTTATTAAATTAAGAAAACGATCAATTTAATGTCTTCATTCTAAATTCATTATATTTATCAATATCATTTTTCTTAATTTCTTATAATTTTCCAATTAATACAAAATTCAAAAAACCACTTTTTGGTGGTTTTTTGAATATTTTTTTATCACTTATATAATTTCATCTAGTTGGTTTTTCTTCGGTTACTTTCTAAGTTATCCAGATCCAGATAAAGTAAGTTTAGCGAACTGCTTCAACATGCAATTTATAATTAACCGTTCTATTATTCCGTGCCGTATTCCGCATTTGGTAGATCTGAATCAAATAATTGCCTGATTCTGGCAGCTTGAATTTTCCAGATACTCCTGTTGTAGATCCAATCACTAAAGCTTCTGTTTTTCCTGGTTTATCACCAGGAGCATATATATTAATTTGGGCTAAATCATGATTGCTTGTCAGCTTATAGCTTAAAGTTTGTCCAGCCTTAGCATTCAAACTATACTGAATGTCATCGTAGCCTTTAAATGATCCTGCAACTGTAGTACCAATAGCACCTTTTGCAAACTGAATGGGTTTTACTGGTGCAGCAGATACACTTGGCGAAACCGCCGCAGACAAAGCCAAAGTTATTGAACCTAACAAAGTTAATTTTTTCATCACTATGTGCCATTTTTAAATTGATCATTTTTAATCATGTGAAATTCTAAATTTCATCAATAGATTTCTTTCATAAGTCATTTTTCACTCAGCTCCAAGTTATAAATTCCAGCAATTAGATTGAATCTCAATGCTAGTCTTTTGCCTCGATTGCGATATCGCTCAGCAAGAATTTTGAAGGTTTT
>NZ_VOYQ01000059.1:0-14729 GCF_013420195.1 Acinetobacter sp. YH01024 | reverse complement strand
ATATTTGCTCTCTGCTAATTTTAGCTGGACGGCCAGGAATAGGTTTGTTTGTAGTGGACTTTTTCCAGTTCTGAATCGTCTGTATACAGATGTTAAAATGCTGTGCTGCTTTTCGCACAGACATTTCATCTCGAATCATAATTTCTATGACTTTATCTTTAAAATCTTTTGAATATCCCATATCTCTATTGTTCTATAGTTTTTAGGATTTGGCTATATTCGCCCAATCTCTAAGAAAAGAGCCACTATAGCTATCGGTATTTATCCAAGTTGTACATTGGCCAGAGCTCGTGCAAAACGAAGTGAGTTTAGAGAACTGCTTGCGCAGAATATTGACCCAGCAATTCAAAAGCAAGATAAACAGTCCCAATGTCGAAATAATAGTTTTAGATCAGTAGCAGATGAATACCGTAAGACTGAAGAGCTGGAATCAAGTACACAACGTCGGAATCAGTTTATCTGGGATAAGCTTTATGTTGCTATTGGTGAGTTCCCCATTGATTCGATAACAGCCACTCAAATTTTGGAAGTATGCCGTCTTTATGAAAGACAAGGTAAGACTGACTCAGCAAAGCGAATGAGAAGTAAAGCATCTCAGGTGTTTCGGTATGCGATTGCTTTGGGTTTATGTCAATTTAATGTTGCTGACCAAATTAGCGGTATTTTGAAGGTGGGTAAAACTAAGCATCGAGCGGCTATTACTGATGAGCAAAAGCTAGGACAACTATTAAAGAATATTAATACACATGCAGGTCGTGGGGATATTGCTATTGATTATACAGTCAAAATCTTACCCCATGTATTTGTGCGTCCTGGAGAATTACGTGCAGCAAAATGGGCAGATATCGATTTTAAAAATAGAACATGGAGTTATACACCGCCTAAGACCAAAAATCAGACAGCCCTACAACATATTGTTCCTTTGTCTGATCAAGTCTTGAAGCTGTTCCAAGAATTGTATTGCATTACTGGATATACCGAATATTGTTTTGTGTCTATGCGAGATAAAACGAAAACCATCAGTGAATCAACTATTAATAAACGATTGAAACAATATGGTTTTGAAAATGGTGAGACAACAGGGCATGGCTTTAGAGCTACGGCAAGAACTTTATTAGATGAAGTTCTAAAATTTCCTATTGAACGTATAGAACAACAACTTGCACATCAGGTTCGCGATATGCATGGTCGAGCGTACAACCGTACTAAGTATTTGGAGGAGCGTTCAGTGATGATGCAAGCATGGTCTGATTATTTGGATCAATTAACGCATAAAAATGTAGAGTAATTAATTTAATAAATATTAGTAAGTTATAGTTTCAGTTAAGTTGACGCCACCACCACCACCCTAAAATTAAGATCATTTCGACTAAATCGCAAATAGGACAATTAGATAAGAAATAATTATTTGTTAAAATTTGTTAGAAAATATTTAATTATTGTTAAGATTAAATTAAATATATAATTTTATTGAAAAAAAATTAAATAAATGGTTTGAAAGTAAAAAAAAATGTCTAGAATGTAGCAAAAGAAACTCAAAATAAGGGGTGTGTCTTGGTTCATAATCATGATAAAGCAGTTTGGAATTTGGCATCCGGAATTTGGGTTCAAGATGATCAAGTCGGTTATATTTTAAAAAGTACGCCAAATTTAAATGTTGAAAATCATGTGAACCCTCACTTTGTTCAGCAGTTGTTGAACTTACCAACTTTGGCTGGAAAAGTGTATCCACCTGAGTTCTTATACGATCCTGAAACAGGTACCCCTTTAGAAAAAAAGCAGGTTGATTCCGAAGCATATTGGCTTCCTCCTTATGGGCAGGGACGACATTATGATGATAATCGTCAAAGCATGGATAGCCATGGATTACAGTTAAGTCATCAACTTAAAAAATTAAAGAATGAGCCACAGATTGATGCTGATGCGGAACAGAAAATAAAAATGCCACCAAGAGGTATTTTTGAATTTGTTTCTATCAAAGCTAGTACTGAGATTCCTCAACTTGTGGCATACAATAAAATCAATGGCAATCTTTTGATTTGGAGTCAGAATAATCAGGAGTGGTTGGAGTTAAAAGCTGTAGCACACCGTTTAGAAGGTTGCCCGGAACAACTAGAAGAGTACTTACAGCTCTTAGGGGTGGTGAATGAAGCAGGTGTTCAGACTTTATACATTCCAACCAAAGCAGGTTTAGCACGCGTCATCATTGATGGTTTGTCATTAAGCTACCGAGCTGAGTATGTTACGCCATCCAATAGTTTATGTTTGGGTACACCTGTTTATTGGAATAAAACGATATTAATACCGATTTTGATTGCTGATCAGGTCAAGCTTTTTAATGTAAGCAATCAAGCATCAATCATGTTGGATCATACGATCTCTGAAATGTACTTTGAAAAAGTGGTTTATGACACTAGCCGTATTATTTGGGTCGGCACATCAGGTCAGTTGATTGTAAAATATAAAAGTTCTGATGATGAAGTACTTAATGCTATCTATAAAATATGGGTGCCGAGTTATACACCTGACTTCCGTTTTGGTGCACCTTATGATAATCAAAAAGGCAGTTTCTATCAATTTGGTACAACTCAAAATAATGAAAAAGGTCCATTGTGCTATATCGAACTAGATTCTGAAGACCAGTTTGATAAATCACTTGAAAAATCGCCATCATTTCGTTTTACCACAGGTTTATCAAAGTTTGCCCTAGATGGTAAATTGGAAATCAAGCAAGATATTTGGAAAGAAACAAGCGCAGTTGAATCCACCCATCGTTTTACAGTTCCAATGATTGAAGATGAGAAAAAGCAGTTAATTTTTGGGTTTAGCTTTGATACAGAGACCAATGTAGGTATTGAGCAAAAACTTGCAGATGATACAAAGCAAGACATTAAATTATTTATAGATACACATGATGGACTCATTGATTTCCATCGTGTTCAAGTAGAAAAGCCACTACAGTCAAGATTCTTTATTCATCAGAATGTTTTGTATTTCTATAACTCAAGCTTAACTGACATCTTAGGGTGGGAGCTTGCTGTATGAAAAAATTGGCATTGATGAGCTTATTAAGCCTTTCAGCATCTTTTGGCTATGCAGGACAGCATGCATTCTTGGTACAAAACTCAGGTTGGATGGAACCTTTTTATCAAGATCAAAACTCACAATTAAAACCACTGGTCAATGCAGTGGTTCAAACCGTAACTCAACCAAATGACACTGTTGCAGTGGTAATGTTTAACCAAAGTAATCCATTGTCTAAATCACCTTTAGTGATTTACCAAGGAGCAGGGAAACAAAATGTTAGTCAGCAGTTGAGCCAACAGAGCATTGCGAAAAAATCTGAAAAAGCATATGCAGACACAGATTTTAAGGAAGCTGTCATAGCAACTATTACAGGACCATTTGCTAAGAAGTCAGGCATAATTTGGATTTTTACAAACAACAAAAATAGTCCAAATAATGATGAAGCAACTGCTGAACGTAATAAAGAATTTTATGAGTTAGTGCATTTAGATCCAGCTATTAATAAAGTAATGGCATACCCACTAAAAATGCCTGTGCAAGGGCAGCATTTTAATGCATCTGGATTAATGGTCTATGTATTAGCCTATGGAGAACAAGCTGAGGCCGAGTTAAATCATTTAGTTCAGTCTGGGCAAATGGAAAAAGTTTTCACGCAGCAACCAGCATTATTGAAGCCCTTAGATAAAGAGCCAGTCCAGCTCATTCCGACAGGAGTGAAAAACTCATCTACGATTCATGCATCTTTAGCATCTGACCAAAAAACATTAGTGTTTAATTTAGAACCTAAAGATATCATTCCTGAATTAAAGCTGACCGCAGATCTAAAAAATAAATTTTATCCGTACAACATTGCTGCAACACGTGTTGAAGCGAAGTTGAGATTAGCTAATGGTATGCAGGCACCGATTCAGATTTCTGAAACGGATATTCGTTTGATGACTAAAGACAATACTAAGCTTGAGTTTCAAGTGCCTATTCCATCACATTTAATTGTTTCTCCATGGTCTTGGGAAGTTTTTAAGGCAATGGGTAAGGCAGTTACAATTCCTGCAAATATTGATGTGACTTTGTACGAGCAGAAGCTCAGTCTATCTGAAGATTTTAAACAGAATTTGCAGAACTTATTTCCTGGCGATCCGTTGTCGGATGTATTTGTAGCACCTCAAAGTATTCAGTCTTCAACGGCAACGATCCCTGTGCAATTCCGCTTGCAATATCCATTATGGCCTGTTGTGGTCATAATCACTGGGATTTTATTGTCAATTGCTATGGTTCTTTTCGCGTTAGCACTGGGGTCAAAACGTAAAAAATATGATGTCTGGGTCAATGGCTTGAAGAAACAAACCATCCAATTAAAACCGTTTTCTAAGATAAGTGTTTATGGTGATTCAGGACAGGAAATCGCGATTGTAAAACGAGGCATTTCAGATGCATCTGTTCAAGTTATAGATAAAGAATTTAGTGTGACACTTCGTTAAATATTAAAGACAGATCTTTAAAAACATCCAGGGGGATATATGTCAGAGTCAAATACAAATAACGGTTTTGTATTACCTACAGCAGATGAGCAAACACAAAATGAAGCAAGTGGTGTTGCGCAGACTGTACAAGAAGTGAATGTACCTACTGTACAAGAAGAAACTGGCTCTCGTGATTTGATGATTGCTGGTGCAATTATCGCAGTACTTTTAATTGCATTCTTTTTTGCAAAACGTGGTTTCAGCAATAGTTTGGTGAAAAAACGTATTTCGCCAAGTAAAGCGAGCATGGCTGGATGGTGGTTATTTATATTTCTTTCTGCAGTAGCAATTGGTGCAGTTTTAGCAGCGGTGAATCCTGTTAAATTTTTATCTTTATTAATTTTAGGGCCATTAGGTGTGGTTGCACTGGTAAGTGCTGTACTAGCTTTTACAACAAGTCGCGCCTAGTCAAATTTATTAAAAAGAATTAGAGAGAACCCTTATGACCGATGCACAAAGTGTCAATACAAATACTGCTGCAAAAACTGCAGAGCAGACGGTAAAACTCCGCCCAACCCTTTATATCGGTGTGGGCGGTACAGGCATGGAAGTGATGATGCGTGTGCGTCGTCGTATTCTCAATGCGAGTTGGGGGAGTGATAATATTCGCTTAGAAAACCTATCTCAATTCCCAATTGCACAATTCATGCATTTTGACTTAGACCAAGGTGCAATTATTGATAGTGGTCGTGCACAAACTGAAGATTTACAATATAACTTGGTGAAATTTACCGATGATGAAAAGATTGTTGAATCTTTTGATATCGAGAAATATAGTCGTGATGACGCTTCATTAAGCCGTTATCCACATATTCAAAATTGGTTACCGCTTACTCCTAAAAAAATTCGTGAATTGGGTATTGATCCTGCCAAAGGTGCAGGTCAGATTCGTTCAGTTTCACGTCTATATTTCTTTGATAAATATCCAAAAACACGTGATAAAATTCGTTCAAAGTTAAATACATTAAAAGCAGGTTTGTCACGTGACGACATGCTGAAAAAATTAAATCTACAGTTAGATACGAGTAAATTTCGTATTGTGGTTTTAGGCTCTGTTGCAGGCGGTACTGGTTCAGGTTCATTCTTGGATATGGGGTGGTTATCTAAATGGGTGGCAAGCAACGAAGTTGAAGCTGCTGATGTCGAGTTAATGCTCTTTTTACCAACGGGTTATTCAAGTGCAAACAAAGCACGTACAGAAGCCAATGCCTATGCTGCATTGATGGAAGTTGAATCAGCGATGGTCGGGCATTCTAAGTATGTGGAAAAATGGGATGATTATGACCGTCCACAGCTAGCATCAAAACCTTATGATGAAGTGCATTTAATTGATTCAGGGAACTTAGCTCGTCAACATACCGACAGTATGAATGATGTGTATTCAATGATTGCAGATACATTATTTGAAGATTATCGATCTGCTGACTTTGCTAACCGTAAACGCTCTGTTGCAGTCAACCAACGTCAACATAAAATACATATGTTTGCGCCACCTGTACCAACAGGTCGTTTTGGTGACATGAAGTTAAATTATTCATGCGCGTATTCAGCATTTGGCCAAGCGACTTTAGATACACTTGGCCGTGCGCGCTACGATGAATATGCCTATAGTTTGGCATCAGATATGTTGAAAGCATTTTTTGGTGTTGCAAGTGTTAATCCTGCAGCAAACCGGGCAAGTGAAAAAAAGCGCGATGCGTTCATGACTGAGAATATGAATCTCAATCTCGTGCCATTCAATAATCTTCCTGAGTTTTCAGCTGCTACTTTAAAAAACCCAGAAATTCGTGAGTTAAATACGGAATTCATTGATTTCAATGTTGTAGACACTTTATTACGTTCAGGTCAGAACGGTGTTGAAGTTGATATTGCGGAAGAAACACGTCAGCGTGTAAGCCAACGTATCAGCGAAATCAGTAATATTGATCGTGATCAGTGGGCAAGTGAAGTCCGCAAAACGATGCAAAGTTTAATGCGTGACGTGATTCGTAATCCAGATGCTATGGCAGACACTGCTGAAGATCGTGTGATGCGTCGTCGTAAGGCATTATTTGAAAGCCTGAAAAAAGATATTGAAAGTCGTTTATATCAATATTTAGATAACCACGAACAAGGTGGTTTTGAGTATGTCATTTCTTTAGTTGAACAGATTAAAGACCGTATTGAAAATGCGAATTCAGGGGTTGCATTACAGCTAAAAAATTCAGCGAATCGCTACACCGCTATTAAAGATGCGTTATTGACCTACGAGTATGAAAAACAACTCAAGGATTTAGAAGAAACAAAAGGCTCAGGTTTTCTTGGATTAGGTTCATCTTCCCGTGAAGAGCAAGCACGAAATATCCTTGATAATTTGCGAAAAGATATTGCTAATATTCTTTCGTTTCATTTACGTGCAAAAGCGGCTTTAGAAGCTATTGAACTTATGCAGGATATCTCAAATTGGTTGGGTAATAGCTTAGGTGTTGATGATAGTGGTAAAACCATTTGGAATGGTGTGATGGGAGATCTGCAAAATGGTCAAGAGTCGGTGATCGATATGATGAATCGACTAGATCATGATCGTGAAGTGATCCATCAACAAATTCGAACCAAACATGCCACCTTACAGATCATTGAAACAGATGATGTAAAAGAACGAAATATAGATTCACGTTTATTGTGTGAATGGGCTGCAGAAGCATTTAAAGACTTTGGTGGTTCTAAGGAGCTTTTTAAAGTCCTTGTGGACCCAGATCAGCAAACGCCACTTTTGATTAAAATTATTCGTATGGCCGAGCGCCGTTTGGTTGCTTTTGAACAAAATGATCAGGAAGAAGATCCACTTTACAAAGCGCTTGAAAACATGAATGTGGTTGAGCGTCAAAATGTCTTTACGGAGTGGTTGCAACGTGCCATGCCTTGGGTCGACGCTAAAATGGGAGGTGACTTCACACCACCGCCTGACAGATTCAAATGTTTTATTGGTGTGAATGGTGCAGATCAATTCAGTAAGAAATATAAACACGAATTAACAGGTTCTATTCCGAGTGGTTTAGGTCTAAATGCACAAGCATTATCGATTGTTGAAACGGGTGAACCAGGGCGCGCAGTTTGCTATGTAGAGCTTTCAGGTATCCCACTGACAATTTTACGTGGTATTGAAACTTGGCGTACAAGTTATCGTAAAGAAAGTGAAAGAACCCCATTACATACACACATTGATTCAACACGATTCAAACATCCATATGCGCCAACGCCTGATGAATTAAATAATCTAGCAGATGACTTTAAATGCTATTTGAAAGCTGTGATGTTGGGTGTTCTAAAACGCTGTGATGTACCAGGCTTGATTCCGAGTGGGCAATATGAATTTGCAGTTGCACGCGGTGATGTACGTCGTTTAGGGAATGAGCGTGGATTTCGTTTAAATGGTTTACCCCAGACCTATAGAAACAATATTTATGATCAAGTAGAACAGAAATTTAAGTCTCTCAGCAATGCAAATTTAACGATGTTGATTGCATTAGTGGATCATTATGAGCGGGAAGTGTATACGCCTCGTTTGGTGCAAAATGAAACAGGTGCTCAAGTTGAGCATGTTGGTTTTGCATGTGCGATTGCAAAAGAATTGAAGCGAGAGTTGATTGAACTGGCAGAGCGTAAAGAAATTCCACAAAAGTCCATTGATCGGGCATATGAGCTTACTGAATATCGCGAAGAAATGGAAAAATGGGCTGAAATACTCAAAGACTCTGATGAAGATGCCTATCAAGACGAAATTCGTGAACCAAATAAAGGTCGTCGCCTGAAATGGGTTATGAACATGTCTCCTAGTGTTTTGCAAAACCATGATCAACTATTGAATAAAGTTGGGATTACAGAAGATGTCACACCGATTGGATCATTTGCAATGCCAGGTATGACACCACCACCACTTCCAGGTGGAATGGTACCACCGCCGCCAGCGATGCTGCAGTATCAATATCATATCGCAATCAATGGGCAAAACTTTGGACCATTTCCATACCCCAAAGTAGTTGAAATGTTGCAACAGCAGCAAATTAATACAGCAACAATGGTGTGGCGTGAAGGCCTAGCAAATTGGATTGCAATTGCGCAGTGTCCAGAATTAGCAATGCCTGTACCACCACCAGTCCCAGGCATGCCGCCAATTTTACAATAATGTTCATGGCAGTATTGCCCTCGAAGGAGGGCAATACTGCCATGTTAGGCAAAAAAAGAAGTAATAGGTTAGATGAAATGGTAAAGCAGCAAGAATGTGAAGTTTGTAATCAATGTGATAAAGAGCTACAGCTCAAAGTAAAGTTTTGTCCTTTTTGTAGTGCTGCGCAAAGCGTTCAAACTCCAACTCTGCCTGTAATACCAGAAGAAAAACCGACGATTTCAAAAGATATTGTCAGTAAGGTACCAACACCTGCGGTTAGTAAAATCGTGAGTGAAGAAGCTGAGAATGAAGCTGCTTTATCGGTTGTGGTCAAACATATTACAAAACAAGGAAAAGAATTAGTAGGGATCATTGTCGTAGGTGCATCTCTTGAGTTAATGCGGACTTATGATCGATATGCTTTTAAAAAAGAAGAAGGTATTTTTATCCGTTTAAAACATTTAGCAAGAATCCCAAATGAATTTTTAAGCTCAGAACAATATAAACTAAAGTCTCAAAATGATTTATTAGTTCAAGACAATGAACCAGATGAGTATTTTGAACAGACGCCACCTGTGGCAAGTGTTGAAAGTCCTTTACCATCAAAAAGCATGGATCAGCAAACACCTTTAGATTCACCACAGCCCAAAAACTCTATTTTTAAATATATCGCGATTTCTTTTGCCGTATTTTTTATTGGTATTGTCATTATGTTTAGTGGTAATAAGGATATAGATCAAGCGATTTCTGTAGATGAAGGGCCTTTGGTAGATTCATGTGAAAATGTAAATGCAGAAGTTAGTAGTTTATTGAGCGAAAAGATGCCAATGCGTGCGTTGAGTATTATTAAACTTAATCAAGAAGAATGTAAAACCAATGCAAGTTTTGTTCAATTGGTTGTATCTGCTGAAGCACAAGCAACTTCTGCAAAAGAAAAGCTCACTTTAGCGAAAGAATATTTACAAGCTGGGAACTTGGAGCTAGCACATCAGACATTGCTTGCTGCATTAGAGCTTGATTCAGAACTTGTGGGGGGCGTAGAGTTGCTGCCACAAATTGAATCGATGATTGAAGAATATAATCTTCAGCAAGAACAAGAATTAGATGGAGCTGCATTAGAAAGTGAGGCTGCACAAGTTGCTGTTCAAAGTGTACCACAACAAAATATCAATCATGGGGTTGAACAAGAACAACGTTTAGCGCAAGCAGAACGTGAGCGAGCAGAAGCACAACGTCAAGCAGAACAATCTCAACGCCAAGCTGAGCAAGCACAAAGAGAGCGTCAGCAAACTTTAGAAAAAGAACGTCAAAAAGCTGAAGAAGTAGCACGTAAACAAGCTACTGAAGCGGCACGTAAACAAAATGAAGAACGATTTGATAGTCAACTCAGTAGAGCAGAGCGTGCATTAAATGCAAATAATTATGGTTTAGCAAAGTCTTTAGCTCGAGAAGTATTATCAAAGGCACCTAGTAATGCTCAGGCTAAGCGAATTCTACGCCAAGCAGAATCAGGTGAAGCAGCAGCTTTTGATGAAATGGTAATTCAATAATCATTTGAAATGTGAAGAGGGGTAATAAAATGAAAAAATCTATGTCTATCGCTATGTTGAGTTCAGTATTAGCTTTTTCAGGTTGTGCGAGTACTGGCGGATTGGCTACATCAGCCAATGGAGGGTGTAATACAGGAATGTCTACAGCAGTCGGTGCATTACTTGGTGCAGCAATTGGTGCATCTGTGGGTGATAGTACTTATGCTGCAACAGGTGCTGCGATTGGTGGTGCGGTTTTTGCAGCAGGGTGCGTAATGATTAATGCACACACTATTCAAAAAAAATCAGCTGCTGAAGTTGAAATGGCATATAAACAAGCCAATAAAGGAAAGTTGCCAGAAACAACTAGAGTTCAGCAATATTCTACTGTGATTTTACCGAATCAAACTGTGGCTGCAAATCAAAATATTACAGTGAAATCAGATTTGACTGTTGTAGAGGGTATTGCTGATCCCCTTCAGCGTGTCCAAGAAAAATTAGTTCTAAAGGATGCGAATGGAAAAGTGATTCGTGAATTAGTGAAAGATGTTCAGGTTTCAACAGCCCAAGGTTATAGTTCAGGAGATTTTGAAAATTCCTTCAATTGGAAGTTTCCAGCGAGTGTATCTAAAGGACAATACTTGCTTGATACTGAATTACTAGTGAATGGTAAAAAAGTTGCAAATAATTCACGTACTATTACATTAATATAAAATGCAAGCCCATATATATATGGGCTTTTATATTTTATTGAGAAAATTTCATGAAATTTTTTACTCTAGGAATACTAGCACTCGCAAGTTTGGGTACAGCTTCAGCAAGTGATACTATTTTTCAAATTAATAATAAGTTAGCTGAAGTTGATCTTAATCAAAATGCATTTCAATATTCTAAAATATTCAATAGTCTTGTGAAGGATCTTAAAGAGAATGGTCTTGGATTTTCTTATGATGGGACTGAAGTTAGAAATGATTATAGAGGGAAACCATATTTTTTAGTTAAAAATGTAAGAGTTTATATTAAAAAAGAGATATTTGAAAAGAATGAAGAATATTCTACTATTGTAGAGAAACAGACTTTTTTTAATAACGCTATTAAAGATTATGGGCAATCATATATTTTTTCTAATTTAGAGTATGCTTGGGCTAAACCAAAATTAAAAATAAAAATGGATTTACTGGATAGTAATAATAGAAGTATATCAAGTCGTGAAATTAAAACAAATTCTATGTTGAATGATGGGACGGGTGTATCTTTTGAGCATTTTTTCAAATATACAAATCGTATGAATAAAGATAATAGAATTTTTGATGATGTTGATATTTCGGAAAATATATCTATTTTTAGGGATAAGGAATTTGATATTAGTTTGGATGAAATTCAGAATATTAGATCGATTAGATTTCGTGTAGATTATAATTGAGATAATGTTTTAAATGTTTATTTATTTTAAGTAGCTCGGAATTAACTAGAGTCATTTATGAAATTGAAAATGTTGTTGTTAAGTAGTGTTGTTATACTCAATGGTTGTGCAATTATGTCAAAGAATGAGTGTCTATCTGCAAATTGGGGGTTAATAGGGCAGAATGACGGTTATAACGGAAATGGCTCTTTTATGCAAAAAAGAGCGCAAGCTTGTATGAAACATAATGCTGTATTAGACACAACAGCATATACTAATGGCTATAAGAAAGGCTTGAAAAATTATTGTAATCCTCAAACAATTTTTGATTATGCTTTACAAGGGCGTGGAACATATCAGAGTTGTCCAATGGAAATGCAAAATAATTTAAGACCTTATTACAATGTCGCGTATCAGTTTTATAGAGCAAATAAGAGCTTAAAATCCATTGAAGATACAATTGCTACCGCAAAATCTAATATGTACAACTCTGATCTTAAAGAAGAGTCGCGCAAATACTATCGTGAAAGATATAACGAAGCTAGCAATAAACTGGGACAAGTTCAGCGAGAATATAATCTGGCAGAGCGTGAACTCATGCAATTCAAGCGAACAGCAAGTTTTGAATAGTAAGTGTGAGTTATAACTTTGAAAATGCAGTTTCTGATTAAAAAAGAGACTGCATTTTTTATTTTTGAATAGTTATCAATGTTTATCACACTGTTTTATTTTAGATCATAAAGAGTCTTCAAATTTAATGGATTATTTATATGAAATACTTAAATATAAAATTACTACTTTCATTATTAGCATTAGCTTTACCTTCGTATGTGACTGCAAATACTAAAAGTGAAGAACTTCATTTCAAAGCTCTAGGCGGAATTGACAAGGCAGGAGAGATGGCCTCTCTCGGTATTGGAAAATTATTTTCGCCCTTGCATAAAGGGGTTGAAAAAGTTGTCAAGCCTCGTATTGATAAAATTAATGGTGAGTATTATTTTAATTTGGGGGAAGCTTACTATAAGGGAAATATTTCTTTTAATAATCAGTATATCTCAAAAGATAATGCTAAGGCACTAGAAGCATGGACGAATGCTGCATATCACAACCATAAGTCTGCGCCATTTAATTTAGGGATCATGTATTACAAAGGTGAAGGTACCCCTGTTAACAAACAAAAAGCGTGTGAATGGTTTCTGCGCGGGGCTTTATTAGGTGATACTGGTGCACAAGCAAATGTGGGTACTTGTTATTATACTGGTCAGGGAATGCAACAAGATTTACCTGAAGCCTTAAAATGGTTCTCACTAGCTGCAACAGATGGAAACAGAGCAGCTCAATTCTTACTTGGTGAAATGTATTCTGACGGTCAAGGTACCGAGTTAAATTTAACTTTAGCAAAAGAATGGTATGAAAAAAGTGCCGCACAAGGCCATGAAGGCGCTCAAAAAAAACTAGATAAACTTAAAAGTTCATGGGATATACCATATAAGCAACTGACTGTAGCAAATACAGCAGGAAAAGTGATTGATGGTGATGCATTTTTTGTATCTGCTGCAAATAATGCACAAAATGGCGATGCAAAAGCACAATTTGATCTTGGAGTCATGTACTTTAGAGGAATCGGTGTACCTCAAGATTACATGAAGGCATTAGACTTCTTTGAAAAAGCTTCTAATCAAGGGTATGAGAGAGCCAAAGAGTATATTCCTAAAACATATTTTGCATTGGGATCGGACTATTTCAGTGAAGATGCGGGTGAACGTCAAGATGATCAAGAAGCATTTAAATGGTTTTCAAAAGCAGCCGAGCTAGGTCATGCTCAGTCACAATATATTATTGGTCTCATGTATTATTTTGGAGAAGGGATTCCGAAAGATGAATCTAAAGGAGTTCAGTTGATAAAGCAGTCTGCTCAAAACGGTTTTAAAGAAGCCCAAAAAGTGATTGATGAATATAAGCTTTAAACTAAACATTTAAAAATGGTATTTTTGTTTTAAATTGAGGAGGATGAATTAGCATAAAATGCTGTTTCATCTTCTAGGTAATTCTCCGATAAATATTCGAAGTTAAAAGTAAAAGTAGGCCTTAAGTGGCCATTAAAGGTCGTTTGCTACCATTGGCTTTGTGTGGTTGTTCATGTTTATAGAATCACAATTAATTTGTTATATGGTCTTGTACTTGTTCAAATGTATCGAACAAATATTTGCATACCAAACTATAAGGGATCTTGCGATTTTAGCGTTTGATATACACATTTTGTAGTGGCCTGCCAGATTGAAGTACGATACGTATGTCATGCAACATTACCCAGTTAACCAATTAAACACTAATAAATTAAGGTCCATTGTCGTAGCGAATTGCAAGTGGTTTATCTCACCACTCAAGCAACTAATTCAGTGTACGAATGACAAGTAGTACAGGCATTGATAGCCCTATTTCAATCACCAATCCTACATGCCGATAATCGTCAATCACGTTCAGTAAGCGTTCACTTCGTCCATCACTCAACTGGTCATGCATGTAATCTGATGATCATACTTACTCAGGTCGAAGAGGTTCTTTCGGTAGTGCAATTTATGAGGCATACATACCACCATATTTAGCACGCCATTTATATAAAGTCGCCTTAAACATGCTAAGTTCTCGGCAAAAAGTGGTAACAGGGGGTACTAGATTCAGCTTGTTTCAAGATGGACATGATATGACTGTCAGTATATTTAGATGTTTTCATGAAGAATCTCCAGCTCGTATCTTAAGAGAAAATTCTACTTTTAGATCCTATTATTTTTTAGGGGGGATTACCCTCCTGATAATCAACGTTACCCAGATTTTAGTGATTATAAAGTAGAATCAGTTTCCATAGGTGGAATGACTGGGCAAAAAGAAAAACATATACAATTACCAGAAAATGGCGATTTTTCAAAAGCGTGGGAACAGTTAGAGCAGCAAAAGGGTGAAAAATATATTGAAGAGGTATGAACCGTACCGGGTTTGTCGGAGACATTTTTATTTAAGTTAGGCCACGTGACCTAACGGGTTAATCTTATCATAGTACATTGCTTCAAACTCAAAAGGCGATACATAACCCAATGCGCTGTGTA
>NZ_VOYQ01000058.1:0-15054 GCF_013420195.1 Acinetobacter sp. YH01024 | reverse complement strand
AACGATTCAACGAAATCAACAGACGATATTGGTGAAAATAGCCCATGAGGAGACAAGGCAGAGCTATGGTTATATTCGATTAACCAAATACTTACAAGCTCAGGGTATAAAAATGAGTATGTACGCTGTACGTCAGATAAAAGCGCTGAACCACCTGTATTGTAAGCGACACAAGCGTTTTAAAAGGACTACGAATAGTGACCATAATCGAGCGATCTATGAAAACCTGCTGGAGCAACAATTCTCAATGACTAGACCAAATCAAGCATGGTCAAGTGATATTACGTACATATGGACTGTTGAAGGATGGCTGTATTTAGCAGCGGTAAAAGACCTTTACACGAAGCAAGTGGTTGGCTATAGCTTAAATGAGCGCATGACAACACAGCTTGTTTGTAATGCGCTAAATATGGCTATTCACAATCAAAAACCAACCAAAGAACTGATTGTGCATTCAGACAGAGGAAGTGAATATTGCAGCCATGAATATCGAAATATACTTGAGCAATATGGTTTTCAAGGTTCAATGAGCAAGCGCGGAGACTGTTACGATAATGCACCGATTGAAAGCTTTTGGGGAATACTGAAAAATGAGTTAGTGCATCATTACAACTATCAAACCAGAGAAGAAGCCAAAGCGGATATTATAAAATACATTGAGTTATTTTATAATCATCGAAGAATTCAAAAGGGTTTGGGTTTTAAGAGACCAAATCAAATGGCCGAAGACTTTTATAAGTTGGCTGCCTAGAATCTCCCAAGGGAAAGTCTCCTGATAATTCAGCGTATATCAGGTATCCCCAAGATTATACTATCAGACATATTTTAAAGAAAAGAAGTGTAGCAACTTGCTACACTTCTTGATTTTTCTCTACCAACTCTTTCAATAGATTTTCTAATTTTTCTAAACTAGCATCATCAAAATGAGAAATTTTTAAAGAAACCTTTAATAACTTATCATTAAATTTAATATTTCCAGCAACTTTCCCAGCATATTCAATTTTTTTTACAAGCGATGTTGATGGAGAATCGTTATTATCTTGAACTAGATATTTCGTAGCTTGTGCAACAGCCTTAGTTTGCTCAAGTTGGCCATTCTTTACTTTTGTCCAAACAGTTAACAAGGCTTTTTCAGCACGTTGTTTTATTTCGTCGTGATCTGCAAGAAATTTTTTAAAAGCTGTTGCAGCAGTTCGACCTAATAACTGGGGCTCATTTACCAAATCATTCAAGATGGCTTTAGGCAACTTTTCAAAAGATAAATATTTATACATGTCTTCGCGATTTAAGCCTAAAGACTTCGCTAAACGTTGTTTATTTTTCTTTAAATTTTCATCCAAACCTACTAGACCAATATAGATTTCGAAGTCTGTTAAATCCTGGCGTTTTAAATTTTCAGCTAGTGTAAGTAGTGAAGCTTCTTCATTATTTGCATCAATAATAATGGCTTCAATGGTCGATTTTTTTAGAATTTCATGCGCACGTAATCGACGTTCACCTGCAATTAGTTCAAATTTTAAATTTTCAAGTTTACGAACAGTGATGGGTTGCAACAAACCAACTTCATCGATCGATTCAGCCAGTTCTTTGATTTCCTGCTCATCAAATTTTCTACGCGGTTGATAAGGACTCCGTGAAATGTCTTCAATGGGGACATTTCGTCTAAATTCCTTTAATTCCTTGATATTATCTTTTTGAGCTAATTGATGCTTTTGAGTATTTTGTTTCAGCTTTTGAGCTAAAAGTTCTTTTGCAGTTGCCATAAAATTCTCAATCAGTTAACTTTAGCTAAAACTTCTTTAGCTAAACTTTCAAAAGCCTTTCGAACCTTTCCACTTTTGTCTAGCTTAAGTAAAGACTGCTGCATAATTGCGGCTTGATTTACTTTTGTACTTTGTGGAATAGTCGTTTCCATAATATAGCCCACTTGCTTAAATGCTTCATCACGAATGAGTTTACAAACATTTTGTCTCTCATCGTGCTTAATAAGTAGTGCACCTAATAATTGTAGCTCCGGATTGATTCGCTTTATTTTTTCTAAATGATTAAGTAAGTCTGTAACACCATATAGACCATATTGTGAGCCAGATTCAATCGGGATAATTACATGTGTTGAAGATGCTAAAGCATTACTCGTCAATAGTTTTAAACTTGGAGGGCAGTCAATTAAAATAAAATCATAAAGATCTTTTAATAGTTCTAATTTTGTAGTGAGTTCTTCTGATGGTCTTGGCGCATCTTCTTTTAATTGGTCCTCAGTTTTTCCTAAATTGAGAGAACCATAAATTAGTGAAACATTATCAAAATTAGTATCTTCTTCTAAAGCGTCAGTAAGTAATGAGACATCACCTACTAATAACTCAGCGGTTGTTACTCCAACTTCACTTGGATGTTTTAAACCAATATGCAAGCTAGCATTTGCTTGAGGATCTAAATCAATCACAAGCACTTTTTTTCCTAAGTTTGCTAGCTCAGAGGCTAAATGAACAACTGTTGTTGTTTTACCACAACCACCCTTGTGATTCGCAACAGCAATAATTTTTGCAGACATACTTGTCAAATCATTCTATATTTAAAATTACTATTAATATAAATAACTTTGGGCTAAGTTACTACACCTTTTAAATTTAAAACAGTCATTTGTATAACGCTAAAGCAATTTTAAATTTAAAGTTTTATATAGCTAGCTTATTTAATAATTAATAGTAATTAATAATTAAGTTAATTAATAATTAAGTTGATATTTTTCATTTAAAAACAATACCATATCAACTTTAAGGTGGAGGTTTTGTCATCTTAAAGTGGAAGAGTTGTCTTCTATAAGTGGAAAGATGATCACTTAAAAGTGGAATATATGTCACTGTAAAGTGGAGTATTTGTCACTGTAAAGTGGAGTATTTGTCACTATGGTGGAATGTTTTTCACTGTTAATTATAAAATATATATATTATCATTTAAAACATATATAAAACAATTATTTATGATGTTGATAACTTAATGAATTTAAGTGCAAGAGTGGAAAAAAAATCACTTACAAAAATAATATTGTGGATAAAGTTGCAAGGCTTTTTTTTACTACACCATTTTTTGATATATTCATTGATCTAAGAGTGGAAAGAATTTCACGCACTCACCCTAGAATGCAGATATTTTGTTCTTATGACTAAACTCGATATTTTTTTTCAGTGATCTGCGTTTTTAAAGGTGGAAAACTTGTCATATCGAAATAGGTTAATTGATTATTTAAAATCCATTATGGGTGTTTATTCATCAATCCGTATTTCTATAAAGAATCAAAAACATCTAAAAGTGGAGTGTTTGTCATCTTGGAGTGGAATTTAAAAATATATTTCCACTTTAATGGATTTTTACCTAAATTTGGTGACAAGTATTCCACCTTAGTTTTTTTTAGGTGAAAGTGTTGAATCTTTTTCCACTTTTTTATATAACATGCATAATCAAGTTAAGCACACTTAAAATAGTTAATACACTTTATGTCAGAACTAAGCCATAACAAAGAAGAGCTGGATTCAATCCCGTACTGCATAGGTAATATTCGTCACAATGGGGTTGTAAGTACTAGCAATCGTTTGATACGACCTATTGAATTGTCAGCGAATGAATATAAAGCACTTTTATATGCGATGGCTGTTGCCAATTACGGTGAGAAGAATCATATCGATAAAGAGATTAGTGAACAAACATACATCTATCTGTATAAAGATGATTTAGCTGAATTACTGGGATTAAGTAAGCGAAATTCAATTAATGTAGCCATTGATCGAATTTACAAAGAACTTTCATCCCGTGTGGCGCACTTTGTAATTGAAGAACCTGTAGATGATATAAAGAAAAAGACTAAAAGAGTTCACTCGGTTGTCCCTATTATCCGTGAGTTAAGATGGGAAGATGATTCAAAGAATGCACTTCAAATCAGATTTACCAGTGAAGTATTACCTTACTTTACTCAATTAGCTGGTGGTAATTTTACTACATACCAACTAAAACATTTATTTGCTCTAGATTCAGTTGCAAGTATGAGTCTTTATACCTATTTCATAAAAAACGAATTCAAATTTAAGACTCAAGAAATCTACGAAGTTCCATTATTATTAGAGAATCTCAAAGCTCTAATTGATATAAATGAAACTAAATATGACCGTTGGGTCGATTTTCGACGTTATGTATTAGATAAAATTGTAGCTGAAATTAATGAAAACACCGATCTACAGTTAGAATATGAAACAATTAAAAAAGGACGCCCTATTGTAGGCGTAAAATTTAAACTACATCATCGTGGTTTTGAAAAGCCTGTAATTGAAAATAAAAAGGCCGAAAAATTAAAGATCTACTTAGATGTTCCATTTGAAGATAATGCTGAGGTAAAAGATCTAGGTGCAAAATTCGATACCACTGTACGTTCATGGTATATTTTTAATGATGATGCTAATTATTTACAGCTTGAAAAGTGGTTTAAGACTGTAGGTTGCCTCACAGACTCTCAAGCAAACGTTGTTATCAATGATTCATTATTTCAAATGGATTTTGCTGAAGTTGGAATGAGCTTAAGTGACTTTAAGAGAAAAATGAAAAATAAATTGAAAACTGATAGTAAATTTGTGGAAGACATCAAGGATCGTCTAAATGAAATTTTCGGAAAGGATATTATCTAGGAGTGTAGCAACTTGCTACACTTTTATCACTTGGAGCGTAAAACCTCGTGGTTCAGCACGAGGATATAAGCGACTGGCGTAAGCCATACGACATGGAATGTCGTATTAAATATCTTTGTTGTTCATTGCTTAAAATATTATTGTTAAAATAAGCACATGAAAACACTTAAACTCCGCATAAAAGACAAACACGCAAAGGTGCTGATTAAATTAGCATCTGAGGTGAACTTTGTTTGGAATTATGTGAATGATTTAAGTTTTAAGCACCTAAAAAGAAAAGGTGAATTTCTATCTGCATTTGATATTGCTCAATACACCAAAGGCGCATCTAAAGAGTGTAGTTTGCACAGCCAAACCATTCAGGCTGTCACCGAAGAATTAGTCACACGCAGAAAGCAGTTTAAGAAAGCCAAACTCAAATGGCGTGTTAGCAACAAGAAGTCAGCAAGAAAATCACTTGGATGGATACCGTTTAAGAAAGTAGCGATCAAATACGCTGATGGATATGTTCAATATGGTAAACATCAATTCAAGCTATGGGATAGCTATGGATTAAGCAAATATGCTGTTAGAACTGGTTCATTTGTTGAGGACAGCCGTGGGCGTTGGTACGTGTGCCTTGTGGTCGATTCATCGAATCAAGAAAAACCAACAGCAACCAAAGCCATAGGTATTGATCTAGGTTTAAAAGATACTGCAACCTGTTCTGATGGTACGTTTATTTCAAACCCCAAGTTCTATCGCCAATACGAAAAGAAATTAGGTATTGCTCAACGAGCAAGGAATAAAAAACGTGTACGTGCATTACACGCCAAGATTGCAAATTGCCGTAAAGACCATTTGCATAAGGCAAGTACATTACTTGTTAAAAATAATGCACTCATAATTGTAGGTAACTTAAGTGCCAAAAAGCTTGTAAAAACTAAAATGGCAAAGTCTGTTTTAGATACAGGGTTTTCAGCACTAAAAACAATGCTCAAGTATAAATGCGAGAACGCAGGGGTAATGTTTGAAGAAGTCAATGAAGCCTATACCACCCAAATCTGTTCGTGCTGCGGTGAGATCACCTCAAGTAGTCCGAGAGGTAGGACAGGTCTTGGAATAAGAGAATGGTCATGTGAGTGTGGTGTCACTCACGATAGGGACTTAAATAGTGCCATGAACATTCTTGCGCTTGGGCATAAGCGTCTAGCTGTAGGAATCACCTCCGTTTAAGGGATGTGAGGATGTCAACGGCTATTCTTAGTTCAAGAAACCACTTATAACTTTAATTAGTAAAACAGTTATATTGAACGTTCATTTCAACAGAGATGGATCCGGAAATTTGAACAACTCCTATAATTGATATTCTGCTCCTCAAATGATGTTATAAACATCAATATATGGAGTATTTTATGGCACGTAGACCAAGAAGAAATCATTCAAATGATTTTAAAGCTAAGGTAGCACTTGCTGCGATTAAAGCAGAAAAAACACTTGCTGAATTGAGTGCTGAATTTGATGTTCATCAAAACCAAATTATCGACTGGAAAAATCAACTGATTTCAGCTTCCTCGCAAGCTTTCGATCAATCAAAAGCTCCAACAGAACCACCCATCGATCTAAAAAAACTACATGCAAAAATCGGTGAGCAGGCATTAGAAATTGATTTTTTAGAAGGTGTGTTGAAGAAACTGGGCCGCTTCAACCACAAAAGTTAATCGATGACTCACTTCAGATTTCAGTATCTAAGCAAGCTCAGCTGCTGAAAGTCTCCCGTGGTTGTTATTACTATCGCCCAAAACCTGTGAGTGCATCAGATCTGAAGCTGATGCGGTGTATGGATGAGTTACATATGCAATACCCTTTTGCAGGTAGCCGTATGATGCGTGATTTGTTGAATCGTCAAGGACATCATATAGGACGACGTCATACACGTACTTTAATGAAGAAAATGGGCATTAATGCGTTATATTGCAAACCAAATTTAAGCCAGGCTAATCAAGCTCACCGCAAATATCCATATCTGCTCAAAGGATTGGCTATTCAGCGCAGTAATCAAGTGTGGTCTACGGATATAACGTATATCCCTATGGCAAAAGGCTTTGTTTATTTATGTGCTGTGATTGATTGGCATAGCCGCAAGGTACTTGCGCATAGGGTATCGATTAGTATGGAGGTGGATTTTTGTATTTCGGCTTTAAATGAAGCGATTGAAAAATATGGATCACCTGAAATATTTAATACAGACCAAGGTAGTCAGTTCACCAGTGATGCATTTATTGATGTATTGAAATCAAATGGCATTCAAATCAGTATGGATGGTAAAGGTCGATGGATTGATAATGTGATGGTTGAACGATTATGGCGGAGCGTTAAATATGAAGAGGTGTATCTCAAAGCTTATAGCAGTGTCACAGATGCGAAAAAGCAATTGAGTGCATATTTTGAGTTTTATAATTTGAAACGACCTCATTCGAGTCTAGACAAAATGACACCAAATGAGTTTTACTATGATCAGCTACCGCAACAAAACAAGGTGGCTTAACTAGAGCAGAATAACTAAAAACTATAAAAAAATGGAAGAATAAAATTTAAAAAGATATTTTATTACAAATGCTTACTAAATTTATTTTGATTTGTGAAATAAAAAATAGAAAAAGTGTTATAACTATTTGTATTAATATTTTGAGCTAATTTTGTCATGAGTTTTGATCAAACGATAAAAAAAACTCTCGTATTTTTTTATCAATTTGTTCTACCCTTCTCAACCAAAACAGAAGACTTGGAATACATCAAAGCTAAGCTGAAACAACTAGAAAAAATCAGGCCGGGCAACAACAAGAGTAAGCAGAATAATTTTAAAAAAATTTATGTAAAACTCTGGCATCGTATTTTAGAACTTTTGAAAACAGATAGGGCAGTACGTGCAAATGTCCAATATATTCCGCAGATTCAGCTTATTTTCGATATGGAAAAATATATCGATTCAAAAATGGCATTAGAAATTTTTAATACACGTAAGGAACTCACTACACCATTACTACTTCAATTTTTTGACATACGTAACGATGAAACGAGACAAAAAGTCATGGAGAAATGTTCTAAGAAGCAGCTTGGTATGATCGAGACTTCAACTTTAATCAATGCAGAGCAAGAGTGAACGAATGGAAGTTCAGAAAAAGAGAGAACGGAGACAAGATCTCTTTTTAACACAATACCAAGAGTACAGAACAAAGTTTATTTCGCATGCTGTATTTGATGATTTAGATGAAAGTGATAAGCAGACTTTTAGTGATTTTGGAAAAACTGCGCATAAGGTTTTTCACGAGATAATTAAAGCGCGTAAACTGGGTGAAGAATATCGAGTTGCGGCCTTAAGCTTTTTTGCTTCGGGTGATGTATTAGACCATGCTGGATGGTCATACCTCATTTTGAGAACGAGTTATTTTGTTGAAGCGCTTTATATAAAATTAGCCGTTATCCCAGATTCCCAAGCTAAACAAAAAGAAATTTTTGATTTATTTCGATATATTGCAAAATCAATTCTACAACAAAGTGAAGAAAGTTCTTTAAAAGACGAGAGTAAAAGGCTCTTAGAATACTTTATAGAATATATGTTAGAACTCGAACAGGACAAGGTGACGAGTGACTGGGAGAGTTTCCTTAAGAATAAAATAAAACAAAATTTGCACAAGTTTACTCAAACTAAGGTGCTAAATTATATAAATGACTTAAAAATTATCTTTAAACGATTAAAACAAGGGAGGATTGTAAAACGCTCGCGTCGTAAAAGAATAAAAATTTCAGATTGGCCGACAAAGAAAAAATTAAGAAGTTTCCAAAAGAAGAGAGAACAAAGACAGCTTATTAAAGGATATCCAGCATATATTCAAGCTCGACAGGAGATCTTTTATGCTGATGATGGAGATGTTGAATTTATAGATGAGGGGATTGCTGTACATACAACATCTAAATCTACAGCTCGTTTTAATACAGTATTGAACAATCATAGTGAACATTTGATGAGGCATCGTCAAAGACGTCTACAACCGTTTGTAACCAACACAAATTACATGAGCAAAGATGTGATTCAACATCTTATCTATATTTTGAAGGGTGAGTTATATAATGCTCCTACTCAAGATTCAGCGATTGCAGCAGCATGCTTATTGAGTTTGGCGACGGGTTTATCACCAATGCATTTGCTTCAATATAAACAACTGATTGATGAGGGGGTACTTATTAAAGGTGGTAGTTCTAAGAAGGCGGAGTATCGACTCAGATTACATTTAGATATTACAAAACAAAAAGTTGAAACTTTAAAGATTCACCAACTGAATAAAACAGTGACGCATGATCTCCATGTATCAAGCAGTTGGTTTGAATATCTTATTTTGAATGAATCACAACAACTACTTACAGTACAAGAGATCAATCAAAGACTCAAAAAATGGATTCAGAATCAGGGGCTAGGTTCAATTACTGTTGAGAAACTCCAAGCCCAGCTGTATTTCTATATTTTTCACCGTACTTTTAATGAATATATTGCCCATGTGCTATCGGGAAAAGATAGCACGCATGAGCTACCGAGTAGTTTCTACAATGGTGTGAGCGCATCGGAATTGAATCAGCATTATTTGATCTACTTAGAGACACTCAGTGTTGAAGAAACGAAAACAGAAATTGAAATGCTTAAAGAGCAGTTTGTTAAACATGAACCTGCGTCTATATCACGTTTTGGTAGCCAATTAGCACTCAATCAAAATTATGTTGGTCAATTTTTTACACGATTACATGCCATTTGCGTTGATAAAATACAGATACATCAACATATAATTGAGCGAATTAATGCCTATAGTGCTTGGATGTGGCATATCAGCTTATTGTGCCTAACACGCCGTCCTCGCGAAAACTTATTAGGAAAGTATAGTGACTACGATTTAAAACTAAAGTTGTTGTATGTAGATGATAAGCAAAACAGTCGATCACGAAAAGATGGTCGCTATATACCGCTCCCAGCATTTTTTATCCAAGCTTTTAAACGTTATACGCAATTTTTAAATACGGTCACTCAGCAGTATGAAGAGCTCCTCCGATTTGTATTTGGGAAAAAGATTACATTGCAAGATTTGTTTGGCCAAGTGATCCATTACCCGAAATCGTTACCGACCACTGCTGAGGAATGGGCAAGTAAGAAAATTAAGATTGCTGCGCTCAACCGAAGTTGGATTAATGACTATATTGAAGGTCATCAACTCAGCAGTTTATATAATAACTGGCTACGACACTTTGATATGAATATGTTGATGGAGCAAGGTTTGGCTTTTAATGTCATACAAGCAGTTTATGGGCATGATCAGCGTAATCAGGAGCTCTTTTATCGCTATTCATCTGCATCTTTACCACAATATATCAATCAATTTACCCAAAATATTGATCGCATGATTAAGCAATTGCAGATTGAGCATCTGTCATACATTTCAGTACTTCAATCTGAGGGCTTATCATGAGTATAGATGAGTCATTGATTCAAAAAATTCAGGTTCAGGTTGATTCTGTATTTGCCGAAATGAAAAGTCAGATTAAGAGTTTAAGAGACCGACCTGAATTATTAGATAACACACTAAATACCTTGTGGTACGAGTTTTATGATGAATTTATTTGTTTTTTAGAGCAGAAGAAATTTACTCGGAAAGATACTCAAAAACCGTATATTCAAGCTATTGAAAAATATTTTTTATCTTTGCGTCAGACCTATTTATCTCAAGCAAAGAATGCGTATCCAATCAAAGTATGGCCTAAAACTACTTTTCTAGAACCTATACCCAGACAACTTCGTAGTACTGAATCACATCTTCGGCAAGGACAAAAACATTTTCATATTGCTATAGCCTTAAAATCCTATTGGAATTGTCCATACAAGGATGAAGTTACTCCGGCATGGTTATGGGGGAATTTTTATTTAAGTCTGATGTACTGCTCTGGCTGTACTGATCTAAGTCAATTAACAGCAATTAGTAATACCCTGGTCAACGCTATTGTCAAAGATGAACTCCAAATCTGTACTAAACTTTATCATGCTGGATATAAAACAATCATCCAACCACTCGCACTGCATTATCGAGTACCACAGCGTGCTTATGGTAATCAAATCGAAAATAGACAGGTGTATCAGTGGCGTTATATTTGGCTTAATCCCTATGCACAGTTGTTTATACAAGGGATAAAACAGCATGGCTCTCAAGCCTTGAATCAGCAGATGCCACGATATGTTTTGGAGTCTATCTCTACTGTATTAGGGAAATTACCTAAAGAAATTGATTTGAGTCATCAGATCGTAGGTCTGAAAAAACTACTACGCCGTAATGATAAACAGTTAGCAGAGCTTCGTTCACTTACACCTTTTGATCATTCAAACTTAGCCATTGAGCTTGACTCTTATTCGGGCTTAGATATGTGCTTAAGCGAGGTTATGCGAGGTCGTCTCAAAACGGTGTCGTTAACACCTATTGATCAGGCGAGAGCATGGTTAGATCACAACATCTTGCAGACGCAGTTAACACATATTGAGCGGGATATACCACTACAGACAGAAAAGGCGGTACCAGACTTAATTACAGCTCACCAGCAACTCAAAGAAATTCCATTTGAATTGATGCTATTTGAAAAAGATCAGACTGAAGTTGATAAGCGTCAGAAACGGCAGCGTAAAAGTGAACGTGTGAAATGGATCAGATGGACAAGCATTCAGAAGCGACTAGAAGAAAAGAAGCCTCACGTTGGCCTGTATGAAAAAAATCTAATAGAAGCACAGCTCAGGCTACTGGGTTGGATTTTTCATCTTAAGTCTCAAAAGATGAAACTCAATAGCATCGAGCGGTATTTAAGTAGTATCGCTAAAGATTACTTATTCCATGTCTATATGTTCCCAGGTGATATAGATAACATGGATCAAGAAGATTGTGAGGAACTGTACGACGCTATCTTAGATAGTATTGATGATCGAGATCAAGCCAAACGTGAGACTGATCCTAAGGCCAATCACGGACGTGCACAGTATGCATTTGGCAGACTTAAAGCATTTCATCAGTTTTGTATGAAACAATACCGTGTCCCTAAGGTCGGTACCTTTCAATACAATGATTATCATCGTGTACAATTTTGTCATGCCAAATTAATTAGCCCAAAATTGTTCAATCAGCTTAAACAGGTACTAAGTTTAAAGATTGAAAAATGTCAAACAACTAAAGAGCAAGCGTATCTTTTTCAGCTACAGCTCATGTATTTACTCGCATTTCGTTTGGGGATGCGATTGAATGAAATTAGGGGACTTACATTGGCAGAGGTCATTTGTCCTGAACTGATTTGGCGTAATGATACGCTGACCAAACCTGTGCAGATCCGTTTTAATTTACGTAACAATGTTTATCGGAAACTCAAAAGCCAAAACGCAAAGCGTCAGCTTGATCTGAACGCCGTCATGCTCGATGAAGAGTTGGCATTGGTACAGCAATATCTAAAACAATGTATTACACATAATCTAGCGAAAACTAATCATGCGGACAAATTGATTTTTGCCCAAGATGGCGAAATTTTAAGTGAAGCTTATATTAGTGAAATGACCCAAGTGATTTTTGATGAGATATTGGGTGAAGGGCATGGTTATACTTTCCATAACTTTAGACATAGTGCCGCGAATCATTTAGCAATCGCTTGGTTAGGCTCAAAAGAGATGATCATGACCTATACGGATTACACTTGGAGCCGGTGTAAAGTCATGCGTCAGCATTTATTTGGAGAAACTGCAATTCAGCATGAAGCTGTCATACAACATAAGTGGCGGTTACTAGCTGACTGGATGGGGCATGCAAACATAGAGCAAACAGCATCTCACTATCTACATGTGCTGGATTTGTTGGTGATAGATCGAATTTATCATTTGCCTTGTACAATTCATCGGGACACGATCAAACTGATACTTCAAAATGACTTAACAAGTGCTAACACAGAAATTGTAGATCTTAATCATATAATACGAAAAGGCCAGTATTTCGATTTTTATCATGCCACATATGCACTCAAAAAAGTGGATTCAGTTAAACCTGTTCAGCCTAAAATAAGTAAAAATGTATCTGTATCTACCATCATTCATGATTACATTAAATATAGAGCCTATGAGGACCATGATTGGGTATTACGCAGTAAAAAGCTCGCTACTAAGTGGGTGGCGGTAAAAAAGCCTCAAAATAATGAGGATTTTAGTGAAGATGAACTCATCTCCTTATATGAAAAAGCCTTAAAGAAAGGTTTTGAAGCAAAGCAATGCGTAGAGATTTCAGCACTGCCAAAGCGGGTTCAACATCAGGTTTTAGAAGCCTTGAGTATTTTAATTGAACATGGAAAGCTGAGAAAAAACTTTATTCATTTTCAATATCGTTTTGATAAGCAAAATAGGCCACGTGTCGATTGGTCCATTCAACATCTGATTACGGGACTGAATTATTTACTCCCTGAGGATACACAGCTAAAAGTTGATAATGATCCACCGGATAAGTCACAAAAAAGTCGTGAAGTTAAATTAAGCTTTATCAATGAAAACAATAAAAATACGACACTTTGTATTGCGTTTATTATGTTGATACATGCGATTCAGCAAGAAAAATTGAGCATTTAAAATGAATTGTTTTAATGTGTTTAAGGCGAGCTGTATTGAATATAAATCAATTTAGAAAGGGACGAGCGATATCGTCGCTGAAGTTGTAGGTTAAAATCGTTTCTCAATGATAAGCGAACTCTGATATCATATATCTACATGGCTGAGATGTATCCAACTGAATGAAAACAATAGATTATTACAATAAACAGGCTGATCAATTTATAAAGTCGACCTTGAATGTGGATATGGAAGCACTATACCAACCTTTTTAGAGCAATTAGCACATGATGCCTACATTTTAGATTTAGGTTGTGGCTCAGGTCGGGATACTTTGGCTTTTAAAAATAAAGGCTATCAAGTTGATGCTATCGACTATTCAGGAGTATTAGTCGAACGAGCGAGCCAACTGACTGGTATCGCTGTTCAGCAGCAAAGTTTTTATGAGCTTGATATACACGATGTTTATGATGGGGTATGGGCATGTGCCTCTTTACTACATTGTGCTCGTAATAGACATCTCTGATGTTTTAAAACGTATTCATGCTGCATTAATGAATAGTTCATCTTCATATCAGCATGTTGAAGAGCAAGATCTTGAAAAATTTGCAGATTATTGGATAGGTCTGTCACCAATTCTCATTCATAGTTTGCCAGTTACTTGTATTCCTAGTAGACCACTTTAATTAAAATTAGGAATTTCATTCACTGGATATATTAATGTTAATGGATTTGATGTTAAAGAAATGAAGCCAAAACGCTGATAAAATTCCATCGCTTTTTGATCTTTTGCATGTATTACAACAAAATTTACACCAATAATTTGAGCAACTTTTGAAACTTGTTTGAGAGCATGTGCTAAAAGCACTTTTCCAATTCCTTGCCCTTGAGTCACTTTATCAACGGCAAAGCGACCTACAACAACACAAGGGAGTGGATAACGAGGTAAGCGTTTGGTGAGTACGGTATCTACTAAATCGAATCCAATAGAGGTACTAGATAGACAGTAAAACCCTATCACATTTGAAGCATGATCAACAGCAACATACGTTTTACTTGTCCCTGATTTCTGATGTTGGGACGCATATTGTTTAATGAACTTATTTAAGTCATCTTGCCCACAATTAAATGATTTTCTTTGGTGATGAGTTTGTAAAATCTCAATTCTCATCTAATAAACTCATTAATTTCTTCATTTCATCGTTTGCAGGGCGTGGATTTTCAAGCAAATTCATTAACATATCACGATCAGCATTATTTACTTTCAACTCATGGTTAGATTTAAGTAAGTCTTTTGCTCGTTCAAAGGAGGATTGCAGCATAAAAGAACTTACACTGAGGCCTAATAAATTCGCAGCTTGCTCAATCACATTCTTTGCATCTGCTGTTGAACGAACATTAATTCGTTCAGTTGCTAAATTAGCCATTTCTTCACCAATAAGTACATCATTTTGATGTACAAATTATAACATATCAAGATGTAGCATCAAGACTTAAATTTTCGTACTGATCTGAGGATATTTGATTAGAAAATAACTGGTTTACCAGAAACAGGAATGAGTGGTAGGCTTACAAAAGAATCCGCAAAAAAATTAGTAAGATGAAATATTGACATCCTCCCCCCCCTTAAAAGCATAGGTATCTACACAAATCCCAAGTTTTGGGTTAAATTGAAGAGCATGCTCTTCAATTTAATATCTCCCATCTTGATACACGTCTCGTCAGACGATACAACGCCCTCGTAAA
>NZ_VOYQ01000057.1:0-16561 GCF_013420195.1 Acinetobacter sp. YH01024 | reverse complement strand
ATTCATATTAAGCTTTACGAGGGCGTTGTATCGTCTGACGAGACGTGTATCAAGATGGGAGATATTAAATTGAAGAGCATGCTCTTCAATTTAACCCAAAACTTGGGATTTGTGTAGATACCTATGTTTAAGGGGGTGAGGATGTCAAATTTGCTTTCCGCTGTCATATGTTTTTGTTTAGAATCATCCATACCAAAGCGAATAAACAGGCATAGGCATGCAAACGAATATCACTGAACCATCTTCCAGCACAACCTTACAGTATGTGCATTGGTTCCGTCATTCTGCACCCTATATTAATGCGCATCGCAACAAAACCTTTGTCATCATGTTTGATGGTGAAGCGCTGCAACATGAAAATTTTCAACACATTATTCATGATATTGCCTTATTACACTCACTTGGTATTCGTCTAATTTTGGTGCATGGTGCTCGTCCGCAAATCAATCATAATTTACAAAGCAGCGGCATCAAGACACCATTTCATCATCACCGTCGCATCACCACTCGCGAATCCTTACCTGCGGTGATGAATGCCGTCGGTTCCATTCGTCTGCAAATTGAAGCCCTCCTGTCTATGGGTTTAGCCAACTCACCGATGTACGGCGCGCGTATTGATGTGGTCTCAGGCAATTTGGTCACGGCAAAACCGTATGGCATTCGTGACGGTATCGATTTTCAACTGTCTGGTGAAGTTCGTTCCGTCGATATCCATGCGATTCAACGTCATTTAGAGAGCCAAAATATTGTGGTGCTTGGGCCAACAGGTTATTCCACGACAGGTGAAGTGTTTAATTTATTGGCTGAAGAAGTTGCGACCAAAACCGCGATCAGTTTAAAAGCGGATAAGTTGATTTTCTTGGGCAAACAACACGGTTTGCACAATGAACATGGGCAGCTACAACGCGAAATTACACCTCATCAACTTGATCAGCATATTTTGCAATATCAAGATTCTAATCCCGATATTGCCCTGCATTTAAGCGTTGCCAAAGATGCCTCCCTACAAGGCGTGCACCGTGTTCATCTTATTTCCTATGCTTATGATGGCGCATTGATCGAAGAATTGTTCACGCGTGACGGCTCTGGCACCATGATCACTGATGCGCATTATGAAGAAGTGCGTACTGCCGATATTCAAGATGTTGGCGGCTTAATCAACCTCTTACGCCCTCTCGAACAAGAAGGCATCTTGGTTTATCGCTCACGCGAACGTCTGGAAAATGAAATTGGACAATTTGCAGTGATTGAACGTGACGGTACGATTTTGGCCTGCGCTGCGTTATACCCGATTCCTGTCACAGGGAATGAAAAACGCTCTGCTGAAATCGCGTGCGTAGCTGTGCATCCGGGGTATCGAAAATCAAATCGCGGTAGCCAAATTTTGCATTATTTAGAAGAAAAAGCGCGAGATTTAGGTATTGAACAATTGTTTATTTTGACCACACGGACAGCGCATTGGTTCCTTGAACAAGGTTTTGAACAAGTCAGTGTCGATGACTTACCGAATGCCCGTCAGGCCTTATACAACTACCAAAGAAACTCATTGGTTTGTAAAAAGTCACTTTAAAGTGGCTTTTTTTATGCGCTGAATAGCATTATTTTGCATAAGGTTATGCCTAATCCCTTGGCTATCCCCCTCAAATCACTTTGCAAGCCACAGAATAACCATATCTGCCATTTAAATAACCCAAATAAATAAATAATTTCAACAACTTAAAACAATACTTTGACACATTATATGTTTTTCTAAAATCATAATTTTTCATAAGTTTTGCTGATTTTTATTTATCTTTTTTCCTGATTTTAAATTTAAGTTTTCTTATTTTTTTCGAAAAAGAAAACTCTTTAGCTTATGTGTTCATAAATCAACAGTTCTGCAAATTTAGACCTTTATAGGAGCAACACATGCGTACTCACAAAGTAAAACTTTGGACAAAAACACTTGTACTGTCTACAGCGGTTGTGGGTGCCATGATGATGTCGGGCTGTGGCAAAAAAGAGGCTGATGAAAATGTCACCTTAAATATTGGTTTCCAAAAATATGGCTTATTGCCAATTTTAAAAGAACGCGGAACCTTAGAAACAGCCTTAAAAAGCCAAGGTGTAAATATCAAATGGGTGGAATTTCCTGCTGGCCCACAGCTGCTTGAAGGCCTGAATGTAGGCAGCGTGTCATTTGGTGAAGTCGGTGAAGCACCGCCTATCTTTGCTCAAGCCGCTCAAACCGATTTGGTTTACATTGCCAACCAACCTGCAGTTCCAAAAGCTGAAGCGTTAATTGTGCAAAAAGATTCGGCTATTCACAGTATTCAGGACTTAAAAGGTAAACGTGTGGCCTTAAACAAAGGCTCAAACGTGCATTACCTGTTGCTCAAGCTGTTGGAAGCCAATCAACTCAAATTTAGCGACATCAATGTCGTGTATTTACCACCTGCCGACGCACGTGCTGCTTTTGAAAAAGGTGCAGTCGATGCATGGGTGATTTGGGACCCGTTCCTTTCTGCTGCTGAGCATCAACTTAATGCTCGCACCATTGCCAATGGCGAAAACTTGGTGAAGAACTACCAGTTCTATTTGGCCGATCGTAAATTTGCTCAGGAAAATCCAAAAGTGCTGCAAGCTGTGGTGAATGAGTTGAATTTGACCACGCAATGGGTCTCAAAAAATCAAGACGAAGCGGCCAAGTTACTCGAAGGCAAAACCGGCTTAGGTCTAGATGTGCTTAAAACATCAATTTCTCGCTTAGGCAATCAAGTGACGCCGATTACTACACAAGTGGCGCAAGAACAGCAGCAAGTCGCTGATGCGTTTTATAACGAAAAATTAATTCCAAATAAATTAAATATTGAGTCGGCCATTATCAAATAAGCCGACCACAGCATAAGGGCGATGCCATGCGTATTCTAAGAACATTTTCCATACTGACTTTAGCCACTTTTGGCCTTGGACTCAGTGCGTGCCAAAAACAAGAAACAGCACAGCAGGATCGTGAAAAACCAACTGAAACAGCCGTAAAAACCTTGGTTATTGGTTTTCAAAAATCAGCCCTAAATTTGCTGGTTGCCCGTGAACAAAAACTCTTTGAACAACAATTTCCCGGCGCTCACATTGAGTGGAAGGAGTTCCCTGCTGGCCCACAAATGTTAGAAGCCCTTGCGGTCGGTGCGGTGGATTATGGCTATGTCGGCAACACCCCGCCTATTTTTGCCCAAGCTGCCAATAAAGACCTGAATTATATTGGCTATGAAGTGGTACCTGAACAGTCGCTCGCTGTCGTGATTCCAGCGGATAGCTCAATCAAAACCATTCAAGAATTACGTGGCAAACGCGTTGCTGTACAAAAAGGCTCGAGTGCGCATGAGTTATTAGCCAAGACTTTAGAAAAAGCCGGTTTGACTTGGAATGACATTCAACCGATTTGGATTCCACCAGCAGATGCACGTGCCGCATTTGATAAAAAATCAATTGATGCATGGGCCATTTGGGACCCGTTTTTATCTGCAGCGGAGTTGGATGCTCAAGCTAAAGTGCTGATTCAATCCGGTGATTTTCCAAAAACCTATTCATTTTATGTGGCAAATCCAAAAGTCGTTCAAGCACACCCTGATGCCCCAGCTAAATTTTTAAAGGCCCTAGACGCTTCCGATCAGTGGATTGTGAAGAACCAAAATGTGGCTTTAGAGATTTATCAAAACAGCACTGGGCTGCAAAAGAATATTGCTGCGCAAGCCTTTTCTCGCCGATCTAAACCATCTCCTGTGCGCTCGCTGACACCCGAGGTCATACAAGCACAGCAAAATATTGCGGACTTATTTAAACAAGTCCAACTGATTCCAAACAACATTCAAGTCCAAAAGCAAGTTTGGACACCTTCATCACATTGATACCCGAGCCATCAAAAATACAAGGAACTGAACATGAAAATTTTCTGGTTTATCCCTACCCACGGTGACAGTCGCTACTTAGGAACAAGTAAAGGTGCACGCCAAGTCGATCATGCCTACATGAAGCAAATTGCAGTAGCGGTGGATAATCTTGGCTATGAAGGCGTTCTGATTCCGACAGGTCGTTCATGTGAAGATCCATGGCTTACAGCTGCAAGCTTGATTGATGCCACTAAAAATCTAAAATTTCTAGTCGCGCTACGCCCAGGGGTGACAACGCCTGCACTGACTGCACGTATGGCTGCAACATTTGACCGTTTATCTGGCGGTCGTATCTTACTGAATTTAGTTACAGGCGGTGATGAGCAAGAACTCAAGGGTGATGGTGTCTATGAAGATCACGCAACGCGTTACCAAACTGCCGCGGAATACACCACAATTTGGCGTGAAATTTTAACCCGTTCACATACTGGTGAAAGCTATACCTTCCATGGCGAACGTTTGAGTGTAGACGACGCCAAATTACTCTATCCACCGGTACAAAAACCTTATCCACCACTATGGTTTGGCGGTTCGTCAGAAGCTGCTGTTGAACTCGCGACAGATCAAGTTGACACCTATTTAACTTGGGGTGAGCCACCTGCTGCGGTAAAAGAAAAAATTGCAGTGGTGCGTGAAAAAGCCAAAGCCAAAGGACGTGAACTGAATTATGGCATTCGTTTACATGTCATTGTACGCGAAACCAATGAAGAGGCATGGAAAGCAGCTGAAGAACTAATCCAATATGTCGACGATGCCACCATTGCAGCCGCGCAAGCCAAGTTCAAAACCATGGACTCTGTAGGGCAACGCCGTATGGCTGAACTGCACAATGGCGACCGTAGCAAATTAGAAGTATCTCCAAACTTATGGGCAGGTGTTGGATTGGTTCGTGGTGGTGCAGGTACGGCACTCGTTGGTGATCCTGAAACTGTCGCCGCACGTATCCAAGAATATGCCGATCTCGGGATTAGCACCTTTATTTTCTCTGGTTACCCACACCTTGAAGAGTCTATCCGTTTTGCAGAATTGGTGTTCCCATTACTGCCATTGGAAACACGTCAGAAATTGGTTCAACCTAACTTAACCGGCCCATTTGGTGAGATTGTCGCGAACAATTACACACCAGATGAAAATAAAAAAGCTGAAAAGATTCAGGAGCCGGCCTAATGTCCAAAACTGTTTCTGTTGAAACCTTCAAAGCACCGAAGGTTTCACGTGGAACACAACTCGGGCAGCGTTTGTTGCCTTGGTTGTTTCCTATTGCATTAATTATTGTTTGGCAAATTGCCTCTGTTACAGGGCTGTTAGAAAGTCGTATTTTGCCTGCGCCAAGTGCGGTGGTGGTGGCCTTTTGGAACTTACTGATCAGTGGTGAACTGTGGAAGCATGTTCAAATCAGTGCAGGTCGTGCTTTGGTTGGACTTCTAGTCGGCGGTGGTTTAGGTCTTTTTTTAGGTCTGCTGAATGGTTCATCCAAAACAGCATCGACGCTACTCGATACCACGCTGCAAATGATCCGTAACATTCCTGCTCTTGCCCTGATTCCCTTGGTGATTTTATGGTTTGGGATCGATGAATCGGCCAAACTTTTTTTAGTCGCTATTGGCGTATTCTTTCCCATTTATATCAATACCTATCATGGTATTCGTTCTGTAGACCCTCAACTGATTGAAATGGGCAAAAGCTACGGTTTGAGTGGCTGGCAACTTTATAAAGAAATCATTCTACCGGGGGCGATGCCGTCTATTTTGGTTGGTCTGCGTTTTTCACTCGGGCTCGTTTGGGTTTTGTTGATTGTGGCAGAAACCATTTCTGCACAAGCCGGCATCGGTTATATGACCATGAATGCACGCGAATTTCTACAAACCGATATCGTCTTGGTCGGGATTTTATTGTATGCCCTACTCGGTAAATTGGCCGATGTACTGGCTGTTGCCTTAGAAAAATATTTACTCCGTTGGCACTCGGGTTACCAAAAATAAGGAGCATGTGATGACCGATTTAAGCATAAGCCGTCATGCAGACGACTCAACCCAACCTCAGCGTTCTTCAGTCGAGGATATCAACCCCCATGCGGTGTTGGGCGCAGAGATCCTGATTGAACAACTACACAAATTTTATGGCGATGTTAAAGTCCTTGAGGACCTTGACCTGCATATTCAACCCGGTGAATTCTTGGCGATTGTCGGTCGTAGTGGCTGTGGTAAAAGTACCCTGCTTCGCCTCATCGCCGACTTAGAAAAACCGAGTTATGGCGAAATTAAATTTAAGTCTGCACGTCATATACGTGAAGGCATCACCAGTGATGATATTCGTGTGATGTTCCAAGACCCTCGCCTACTGCCTTGGCGTAGCATTGAGAAAAATGTACAACTTGGTTTAAGCAAAGACCAACACGCCAATGCCACAGCACTCCTCGAAAAAGTCGGTTTAAAAGACAAAGCGGGGCTTTGGCCAACACAGCTGTCAGGGGGGCAACGACAACGTACTGCACTGGCACGTGCTTTGTCACATAAACCACGTATATTGCTGCTAGATGAACCACTGGGTGCGCTCGATGCCTTAACACGTTTAGATATGCAGAATTTGATTGAAAAACTCTGGACCGAGCAAGGTTTTACCGCGATTTTGGTCACGCATGATGTAAGTGAAGCCGTGCAGTTGGCAGACCGTATAATCTTGCTCGATAAAGGCCATATTGCCCAAGAATTTCGTGTCAATTTGGCCCGTCCACGAAAAAAAGGCATTGAATTTACTGAACTTGAACAACAAGTCTTACAAGCGGTCTTGGCCACTTAAGCTGTACTTGTGCAGGAAATCATCACTTAAACCGTGTGACTTCCTGTCCTATTCAAGAACAATATCGCAACAAAACCATATTTAGCATTGAGGGGAGATTTATCGCCTGTTGACAAATACATCACAAAAATTACGATAAATCATATAAATCCATGATTAAAAATAATGATTTATTTAAATTTCACCCTAAAATGATTATTTGAAATATTATGGCATTCGTCGTATTTATTTGACCGTTGAATAGAATAAACTGCCAAAATTCATAAAATTAGAAACGATGATTGTGCACAAATCTGTTGATTTGCCGTACAATTCAATATTCCCTTTTCATTTTCTTAAAAGAGCTAATGGAACAAAAAAAGAGTACCCAGAAACGCCACCAGTTGCTTAATGCAGCACTGGATGTCTTTTCCCTGTATGGCTTCAATGGCGCCAGCTTGGATGAGATCGCACAGATTGCAGAAATGCATAAATCGAATATTTTCTATTATTATGAAAATAAAGAAGCGCTTTATGTTGAAGTTCTGACAACGGTTCTACAAAAGTGGCTTGCTCCGCTACAAATGTTGGAAGCAGACCTTGAGCCTGAAGAAGCGATCACCAATTATCTATTGCAGAAAATTGAAGTATCTCGTACCCAACCGAAAGCCTCACGTTTGTTCGCACTTGAAGTCATTCAGGGCGCACCACACATTCTTGAAATTTTAAAAGGCCCACTAAAAAAATTAGTTAAACGCAAAGCCAAAGTCATCAGCAACTGGCAAGAGCAAGGTAAAATTTCAAAAGATATTGATCCAGAACTTTTAATTCTGAACATTTGGGCAATTACGCAAAACTATGCTGACTTTGCAACCCAAATGGAAATGGTCACTGGAAAAACCTTACGTAATCGCAGTATGCAACAACGGATTATTCAACATACCGTTCATATGATGCTTTACGGTGTAATTCCACGCCCAGAAAAGTAAATTGAATTGGGTCGAATTGGCATACGACCATAGCATTCTATGGTCGCCGACCGGAATTAGCTAAATGCCTTATTTGACTGTTTGATATAATTTCAATAATTTCTTTGCGCCGAATAATAAATTTTCTTCCCAATCCAGATGCGCTGTGTCATTCGCACCATCGGTAATATATTTTACCGATACAAAGCGAACACCCAGTTTTTTACATACTTTAGCGATTGCGTAGCCTTCCATATCGACAAGATTACACGGTACTTTCGGCAGCCCAGTTTCAAAGCTGTCGCCTGTACCACAAATTCCTTTAGGCAAATGGCTAAACATGCTCTCTTGCTGAATTTCAGCAGGATGATCGGTATCCATCGGCGTCACCCCCACATCAAAACCCAAAGGCGATACATCCATATCCCGTTGTACAAATTGAGCTACTTCAACCAAAGCATGTGCATCAAAATGTGAACTTCCCGCAGTGCCCAAATTCAGCAAAGTATGACATCCGGTTTTTTGAATCACATCAAAGGCTTTAAATGCGGCATTGACTTTACCAATACCACTGTAATGTACTTCAATGCCTGCGGCTTCAAACAAGCCTTTAGATTCACTCGGCAGTGCCATAATTAAAGCGATTTGCTGACGCATAGCGGTCTCCTCAAATTGATACCTTCATATAGCATACATTTGCACGTGCGCAGAAAAAATCATCTTCAAAAATCACATTGCTCAGAAAATAAATTCCTCACACAGATTTGAATGCTATCAAATTTGAAATTGCATCGGACGTTTGCCAATAAAAGACGGTGCCAATTGTTGGTCGTGACGCAAGGCATCTAAAATCTTCTCTAATGCAATATGTGCCATATCCCCTCTCACACTATGCGAATGGGTCATCGGCATATGCTCGATGCCAGCTCTTCGCGCTGACAAAATTTTAATGTCTTGTTTGTTGACCACCCAAGTATAGGCATTCACAGCCGGCATCAATGCCTTAGACAACAATTTTGGAATCGGAAATTTATAACTGACACAGGTATAAACCCGTGACTCATACGGCCCCACAGGGCTAATCAGACTATTAAACACCATGCCCGATGGCTCTCCCCAATGGTATTCCACCAAGGTAATATTCGGCGCGATAAAACTGTCGCGGTGGACCTGTTCAGCACCATGCGGATTGGTCAGCCATGGCATCATGCCGACATCTGCATCATGGTCATGATAGTCAACGACTACTTTGCGCGGCCCGACATCTATGGTGGCATCCACGGCTTTTCCCGACTCTGAACGAAACCAGCCTTCATGGACAAATATGGTATGGGTCACATCCATAATATTCTGTGCAACAGCGCCCATCTCGCCATCATAACTGCCGACCATGTAATAACTGACCCAGCCGGCTTGATCATAAAACGGTAATTTAAATATTTCCGGGCGTTCCTGTTTGGGCTTTTCACCGAGATAAATCCATACCACTCCATCTTGCTCACACACATCAAAACTACGCTGTTTAAATGGATGCGGTTTTTCTGGAAAAAATTGTCCATTGACACTAGGAATATGCGCCACATGCCCATCGCCCTGATACGACCAACCATGATATGGACATGTCACGCAGCCATCGGTCATTTTACCCTTAGACAAAGGCACACCACGATGCACACATTGATCGAGCAATGCAGCGGCTGTTCCATCTTTTTGTCGGAACAGAACAAATTTTTTACCATGCAGGGTGGCTGAAAAAGGCTGATCTTTTTTGAGTTCTTTAGAGGTACAAGCGACGTACCATTCTTCTAATAATCCTTTGGCATCATCCCAAAAACGGGTTTGATTACACATAATTCGATCCTTATTTTTATCTTTTTGTTTTAATCCATAAGCCTTGCTCTAACACCTAGTACAAGCAAGTTTATATCTCGAAACCTGTTGATCTCTTGAAAATACGCGCAAATTTCATACATGAATGTTTTGCTTGGATAGCAAAATAACGTAACTGCATCACACGCTTGCAGAAGCTCTATATTTGTTTGCTGAAATCCGTCAAAGCCAACGCGCTATATTTTTCTTCAACGGATTTACATTCACCCGACATAATTTAAGATGTGCTCTGAGCATCACAATACGCTTTTAAACACGGAGAAAAAAATAAGCTGCCACGATAAAACCCTTGTATAGTTTTCAGCATCACCAATAACCAAAGCGTACAGAGCAAAACTGCAAAAAAGGTGCCGCACTGTTGGATAGCATTTAATTGCGTATGTTCCGCCAAATGGATGACCGCCAAATTAAAAACGCCGAATGGAAATGTCATCGCCCACCACCCGAGATTAAAGGGTAAATCTCGTAAATGTTTTAGCGTGATGAGTATAGCGATTCCAAACCACCATACACCAAATCCGAGCAGAACAAGGGCTGCGAACACGCCGCCTTGAAGCAACACCTGTCCTAAATCTGCCAAGTCTACTGCTGTCAAAATACGTGGGGCTTGCTCGCCCAAAAGTAACAGCGCTAAAGCCCCTGTCCCAATCGGTCCTAAGGCCAACCAACTGCTGATCGCCATTTCCTTACTTGGCAATTGATGTAAAGCCAGACGCAGCAACAAGATGCTTAAGATGGCAAATGCAGGAAATACTGAGATCCCCCAAAGCAGATAACTCCCCAGCAAAATATGGACAGAATGGGCCTGTGCAGGTAAATGCGCCAACAATAAACCGCCTGAACTGGCAACCACCTCGCAAGCCACTATCGGCAATAACCATACTGCGGTCATGCCTTGCAGCGCATGTTGCTGACGACTAAACATCAGAAATGGAACACACCATGCAATCGCTATTGACATCAACACATCGACATACCATAAATATTCAGCCCATGTGATGATGCTTACGCCCAAAAACTCAGTGTACAGCGTGGTGCCAAATTTCAATGCGCCATTGATCAGGGTTGCCAGTGCCATGGGGATTGCCCCAAGAAATAAACTCATCACCGGATGCTGGAAAATCTGCTTGGCTTCTTGTGGATACAAGATCCATCGGCTGAGATACATCCCACTAAACAATATGAACAACACGATGCTGATCTGCCACAACCCTGCTCCGATGGACCACATCCACTGCGGCGCCAACGGTATAGATGGTAAAATGAGGGCCACCACACCTGTACCCATCACCACCGTAAACCAGTTTGGGGTGAAATGACGAATCAAGTCTTGTTTATGCTGGAGTTGATAAAATGGCATTTTCATCGCATGATGCTCATCAAAATGGAATGTCTATAGTTTAAGCACACTAATTAATAAGAAAAATTGATTAATATTTATTTTTATAATTTATTTTACTGATAATAAATTCATCTCTGCATAAAAAAACTTGAGTAAAAACACAACAACAAGACGAACGCAGAAGATTATGGCAATATATAGCCCTCAAACATTTTCAACAATTGATTCGCCCATGAAGCTGCTCCGTCTGAATGCTTTAGCGCCCCACTTAGAACTCCCCAAAACTGCCGTGACCATTGGCAATTTTGATGGCGTACATTTGGGTCATCAAGCGATGGTCAGCCAGCTCAAAGACATAGCACAGCAACAAAACTTAAAAACAGCTGTGATGATTTTTGAGCCACAACCGCTTGAATTCTTTAAAGCTTATGATGCACCGCCTCGAATCAGTTCACTACGTGAAAAAGTCGAATATTTAACTGAACTAGGCGTCGACTATATTGTGGTGGCGAAATTTGACAATGCCTTTCGTAATCTCAGCGCCGAAGAATTTGCCGATATTTTAAAAAATAAACTCAATACACAAAGTTTAGTTTTGGGCGAAGATCATCACTTTGGCAAAAACCGTCAAGGCAATAGCGAATTTTTACGCCAATACGGCTTCCAAGTCACAGCCCTGCAAAATGTCGAAGTTGATGGCGAACGTGTCAGTTCGACACTGGTTCGTCAGACATTACAAGCAGGCGACCTTGCCCATGCCGCAAAACTTTTAGGTCGTCCTTATAGCATCACCGGTCGTGTGCAGTATGGCGATCAAATCGGTCGCACCATTAATTTTCCTACCATTAATGTGCGTTTAAACCGTCATAAACCTTGTTTAAATGGCATTTATGCAGTCGATGTCATTTGTGAAACCGAATCTTTAACAGATAAAGTAAAAAACGAAAATGCTGACAAATTAGGGGTTGCAGGTTATGCACCCTCTGCCCTGTTTGGTGCAGGGCATGTTGGTACGCGTCCCGCAATTAAACAGGAACATCCTGAATGGCGATTAGAAGTACATTTTCCTGATGTTTCTGCTAATCTGTATGGCCTGTTAATGCGGGTGACGTTCTTGAACTTTTTACATGGCGAAAAGGACTACCCTTCGCTTGAAGCACTGAAAGCCGGAATTGATGACGACGTCGAAAAGCTCCTTGAGTTTCGAGGTCAGCACCCTCATTTCCCCTTTTAAACCCCGATTATTTATTGTAAAACGCGTCAGTCAACGGGCTGATAAATTTGGAAGACAACTTGCATGAGCGATAAGCAAACTCCTGAAAATGCAGTGGATTATAAAGCCACGCTAAACCTCCCAGGTACTGAATTTGCGATGAAAGCAAATCTCGCAGTACGTGAAGCGAAATGGTTAGAAGAGTGGTATGCCGACAACATTTATCAGCAGATTCGTGCATCGCGTATTGGCAAGAAAAAATATGTGCTTCATGACGGCCCTCCATACGCAAATGGCCAAATTCACTTAGGCCATGCGGTGAATAAAGTCCTGAAAGACATCATCATCAAAAGCCGTGTAATGGACGGTTTTGACGCACCGTATGTACCAGGTTGGGACTGTCACGGTCTTCCAATCGAACTGAAAGTTGAAGAAAAAGTCGGTAAAGTCGGCGTGAAAGTAGATGCCTCAACTTTCCGTAAAGCCTGCCGTGAATATGCCTACACCCAAGTTGAATTACAGAAAAAAGACTTCGTGCGTATGGGTGTGTTTGGTGATTGGGACAACCCTTACCTCACCATGAACTTCAAACAAGAAGCCGACATCGTTCGTTCGCTCGGTGAAATTGCCAAAGCAGGCCATATTGAGCCGGGTCTTAAACCTGTGAACTGGTGTTTGGACTGTGGTTCTGCCTTAGCTGAAGCTGAAGTGGAATACGAAGACAAAAAATCAGATGCGATTGACGTTGGTTTTAGCGTTGTTGATTTAGCTGATTTATCTGCACGCCTAGGTGTTACAGTTAGCGATTCTACAGATATCGTGATCTGGACAACTACGCCTTGGACCATGCCTGCCAACCAAGCGGTTGCTCTACACGCTGAGCTTGAATACCAATTGGTGAAAGCAACTGGCGAAGACAAAGCAGCGCAAAACTTCATCCTTGCAAAATCATTAGTTGAATCTGCAACTCAGCGTTATGGTTTTAACGCAGTAGAAGTGATTGCTGAATTTGCTGGTGCAAAACTTGAAAATCTAGTACTACAACATCCGTTAATTGCTGAACGCCAAGTGCCAGTGATTTTGGGTGAGCATGTCACAGACGGCAGTGGTACAGGTGCTGTGCATACCGCGCCAGGCCATGGTGTGGACGACTATAAAGTTGGCTTACAGTACAACCTGAAAGTCGACAATCCAGTTGGCGGCAACGGTGTATATTTACCGACTGCGCCAATTTTTGCAGGCGAACACATCTACAAAGCCAATCCAAAAATCATTGCTGCTTTAACCGAAGCAGGCAAACTTTGGGCACATGTGGTGATCAAACATAGCTACCCACATTGCTGGCGCCATAAAACACCGATTATCTTCCGTGCAACACCGCAATGGTTCATCAGCATGGATGCAAAAGGTTTACGCCAAGGTGCATTGAACGCGATTGAAAATGACATCAGCTTCGTACCGGATTGGGGTAAAAACCGTATCCAATCGATGATTGAAGGTCGTCCAGATTGGTGTATCTCACGTCAACGTACATGGGGCGTGCCAATTCCATTCTTCGTGCATAAAGATACCAACGAACTTCACCCGCGTACCCCTGAGCTAATCGAAGAAGTCGCGAAGCTGATTGAACAAGAAGGTATTGATGGTTGGTATAACCGTGATGCGTCTGAGTTTATCGGTGCAGATGCAGAGCAGTACAATGCTGTACGTGACACTTTAGACGTATGGTTCGACTCTGGAACAACACACTTTGCAGTACTTCGTGAACGTGAAGAATTGCAAGACCCTGCTGACTTGTACCTTGAAGGTTCTGACCAACATCGTGGCTGGTTCCAATCTTCATTGTTAACATCTATGGCGATTAATAACCGCGCACCGTACAAAGGCTTATTGACTCACGGCTTCGTTGTGGACGAAAAAGGCCGCAAAATGTCGAAGTCGATCGGTAACGTGATCACTCCGCAAGACATCATTAAAGACATGGGTGCAGATGGCCTACGTTTCTGGATTGCGTCTGCAGACTACCGTTATGAAATGACTGCAGGTAAAGAAATCTTCAGCCGTGCATCAGATGGTTACCGCCGTATCCGTAATACGTTGCGTTTCTTGTTGGCGAACTTGAATGGCTTCAAACCATCGACTGATGCTTTGCCTGTCGATCAATTGATCGCACTGGATCAATACATCTTGCAACGTGCTGCGGAAGTGCAAAAAACCATTCAGCAAGCCTATGAAGATATGAACTTCCATATCGTGACCAGCGCATTGACCAACTTCTGTATTAATGACTTGGGTGGTTTCTACCTCGACATCATCAAAGACCGTCAATACACCACCAAAGCAGACTCTGCAGCGCGTCATTCTGCACAAACTGCGTTGTATCACTTGGTTCAAGCCTTTGTCCGCTGGATGTCTCCAATCTTGAGTTTCACCGCACAAGAAGCTTGGCCGTTGATTCCAGAGCAGTCTGAGAAATATGTATTTACTGCGGAGTGGTATGACATTCCTGTAGCTTCTACAGCGAATCTGGTGACTGAAGCTGAATGGCAAACCTTGATCACCGTTAAATCTGCGGTGAACAAGTTTATTGAAGCTGCACGTACTGCAAAAACTGTGGGTTCAAACTTGTCTGCCAAAGTTGAACTTTGGGCCAATGCTGAGCTGAAAGCTGTTTTAGACAAATTCGGTGAAGAACTGCGTTTTGTCCTCATCACTTCTCAAGTGATTGTCAATGCGTTTGATGCAGCGCAAGGTGAAGCCTCTGACCTTGACGGTTTAAATGTCAAAGTCTCTGCTGCTGATGGTGAAAAATGTGCACGCTGCTGGCATGTACTGCCAGATGTGAATACACATCACGAACATCCAGGTCTTTGTTCTCGTTGTATTATTAACCTTCCTACAGGTCAAGGCGAAGAGAGAAAATATGCCTAATCCACAAGAAAAAAAGGGCTTCTTTCAATTCTACCCACACAATTTAGTGTGGGTGGGCTTATCCATTGTTGCCATTATTTTGGATCAATGGACCAAATGGATTGCAAGTACACATCTGAACTACGCAGATCCTGTACCTGTCATGCCCTTTTTAAATTGGACATTACTACATAACTATGGCGCTGCCTTTAGTTTCTTGTCCGATGCCGGTGGATGGCAACGTTATTTCTTTACTTCACTCGCAGGACTTGTGTCTGTCATTTTTGTATTTTGGCTCATGCGTATGCCAAAAAACGTGAAAGTCCTTCCAATTGCCATTGCCCTGATTTTAGGCGGCGCAATAGGTAACTTAATTGACCGCGTATCTTTAGGTTATGTGGTGGATTTCATTCACGTGTATTACAACAACAGCCACTTTCCTGCATTTAATATTGCAGACAGTGCCATTACATTAGGCACGATTCTGCTTCTTATCGATACGTTTTTCTTAGAAAAACACCGAATTCAACGTGCGGAAGCGCAAAATGACTGATTTTATCAATCCTAACGAGGAAACTCGTATTGAAGAAGGTTCTAAAGTAGACCTTCACTTTTCTGTTGCTATTGAAAATGGCGTAGAAATTGACAATACCCGTAGCCGTGCTGAACCTGTCAGCCTTGTCATGGGTGATGGCAGCTTATTACCGGGTTTTGAGAAAGCTTTATTCGGTTTACGTGCAGGTGACCGCCGTACTGTGAGCCTTCCTCCTGAAGATGCTTTTGGTCCATGGAACCCGGAAAACGTACAAAAATTTGATACTGTCAAATTTGAGCAACGTCCTGTTGAAGGCCATATGATTGAGTTTGAAGATAAAGCCAAACAAAGTCTGTATGGGGTGATCAAAACTGTAGGTGAAGACATTACCGAAGTGGATTTCAACCACCCTCTAGCCGGTAAAAATATCACCTTTGAAGTTGAAATTTTCAAAGTGACCCCTGCCGGTCAACAAGGCGTGAAACTGATCTAAGTTTCAGCAAATAAAAAGCTCCTTCGGGAGCTTTTTTTATCACTATTTTTATAACTATCAATCGACTCGATACATTTTCTGTATATGCAACAGATCGAATTCATATTAATTTAATGCAAGACTTTAAAACAAGACGGGAAATACGATGAAACTTCATATTATTGTCGGCAGTGTCCGCGAAGGCCGTACGGCAATTAAGATTGCAAACTGGCTACTTTCAGAAATCGAAAGCTATGACTACAGTACCGTAGAAACTGAAATTGTCGATTTAAAAGAATGGGATCTGCCTATTTTTGCAGGCGCACATCCACCATTAACCGGGATTTATGACCAACCCAAACAACAAGCATGGGCAGTTGACATCCTCCCCCCCTTAAAAGCATAGGTATCTACACAAATCCCAAGTTTTGGGTTAAATTGAAGAGCATGCTCTTCAATTTAATATCTCCCATCTTGATACACGTCTCGTCAGACGATACAACGCCCTCGTAAAGCTTAATATG
>NZ_VOYQ01000055.1:0-6928 GCF_013420195.1 Acinetobacter sp. YH01024 | reverse complement strand
CTTGATATACCAATCCAAATTGATCAGTAATGTCCTGGAAGCAGCACAGATCCTTCCAAGCATCTCTTTCAATACAGCTATTGATACAGTTATCGAAACAACAAAACAAACGATAAAATATAAGCAATCACCTACTCAAAAAGCTCAACAACCAAAAGCCGTGAGCCAATTTGATTGCATGCCTTTATAGACCCTACCTCGTCTATCAACATATAGGACCAGAACAACAACTTTATTCTCCATGACTTGATATACCAATCCAAATTGATCAGTAATGTCCTGGAAGCAGCACAGATCCTTCCAAGCATCTCTTTCAATACAGCTATTGATACAGCTATTAAAACAACAAAACAAACGATAAAATATAAGCAATCACCTACTCAAAAAGCTCAACAACCAAAAGCCGTGAGCTATAGAGGGCTTTGTTGCACAAACCTATTCATGACGGCTTATTCAGCAAAGCCAATATTTTGAGCGGTCAGATTCGCATACCATTGATAATCTACATAGCCTTTGTCAAAGACCACAATACTGCCAGAGGGAAACTGGAATTTTCGGCCTTGTACCATGTCATTTTCTTTACCATTTTCAACTGCAACAAACTCAGGAATATGATTGCTGTGATTCAATCCTATGCTGAGTTTCATGCTGGCTTTTGAATCATGAACTTTGGCCCATGCGCACAAGGAAAGCGACAGATCAATGTGACTGGCATCCAGGGAATACAGAGGATTCTTGAAGCGAAATTTATGGGCTACTTTTGATTTTTCACAGTATTGCAGTAATTGATGAAACATCTGTTTATACAAGGCAGCAGGTTGCTCCTCGTTGATTCGTGCCAGCGTGCTTCGGGGAATAGACTTTGCTCCGAGATGATTAAGCTTTTCCTGCTGGGACTCAAGATTGGATTGAATATCCCGTAGGCTTTGTCGGCAGGAAAGTTGGGACATTAACAGGGCAATAAACTGATCCCATCGAGAAGCAGATCTGAATTTCTGCCCAACATGATGTTGTTTAGCAAGCCGTTCAAAATCTTGTCGTAAGACTGGTTTAATTAACTGATGAAATACGGTATTCTGATGTGACAAAACCTGAATCCTGGTCGTTAAAGTGTTTGTTTGCACTCATATTTTAACTGTTCGGACTCAGGTTTTTTTATTTAAATCAAACTATGGGACAGCAGTGGCTTACAGCTCCCTTTTTTGTTGTGTAAACCCCAAATAGAAATGTCCGCTTGTAGAATCTGCGCTTTTGCTATTATCGAAGCGGACGGTTTATATCATCAATGCTGAAATTAAAAATCTAGATCATAATCACGATTTGGCTGCTTTTCAGGTTCATAAGTTTGCTCTAAGACATCGCTTTGAGGAGTCGGATTAGGCTTTTTCACCTCGTGGATATGGCTCTTTATGTTCTCAAAACTCTCTAAACACGATTGATATGACGCTCTTTGATGTTTCAAATGGTCATTTTGAGGCTCTAAAATAATTTCACATTTCAGATAGTTAAGCATGCGTTGGTCGTTTTTGATGATCTCCTCGATTTTGTCATAGTCCCATGTATTGATCATTCTGCTTGCTTGGCTGATGTATTTCTCCAAGTTTTGAGCTTTTTTCTGCACACAACCAATCAATTGCAATAGATTATTATCGTTGTATGCTTGCTGTTGTTGGGCTGAAAGTTGTTTGTGATCAGCAACGTAACCAGGGTAATAAGCGTCAATTCTCAAGTCACGGAAATCTGTAGCCGGCTTTGGCTTGGGTCGAATTTTAGCGACTAGGGGTTCTAGTTGTTCAAGTTGTTGATTAAGGTCATTAATCGTTCTACAGTTTCCCCAAGCGTATTGATCTGCTTGCTTTGCATCTCCAAGTCTGTGTAAAAGTCGGTGGGTAGCTGCAATTGCAAGATGGTTGAGAGTGCTGTCTCCAGGTCTGTCTGCTGTGTGTCTAGCGTCTGTTGAATGGATTTTAATTCGATCTTTACCAGGTCGCTGACAATGCTGTTTAAATCCAGTTGATTTAATGCTGTCGTTAATTGCATTTGTAACTGGGTTCTCAAGTTTTCTTGAAATGCTTGCTGTAATTGCTCCGAAAATTCGCCCTGCTCGAGCTTTGAAAGTTCTACTTTCATAGCCAAAATCAAGGCTTGTTGAGCTTCTTTCTCTGAGTTCAAGTTGTTGATTTTGTCCTTTAAACTCTGCTCTACTTCGCTGTAAGTGGTCAAAATATTCTTTAATGAACTGACCTGTTGACTCAAGGCTTCGTTTTGTTCTGCTAACAAGCTGTTTTGTTGACTCAACAAGGCGTTTTGCTCTGTCAAAAATTGGTCGATCTCGGTCTGCATAACTTATCTCCGTATGCTGTTTAGGTAATTGAGTTGGCTCTGAATTGTTTGTGAATTCTGTTGAATCATTTCTTTTTGTGCTTGGATGGTTTTTAGGTTTGTACTGAACTGATAGATCGTATAAAAACTGATTAAAATCATCAGCCCCCCAAAAACTGTACTCGCCCATGTCATGTATTTGGCTTTTTGAGAGTTTAATAGCGACTGAATTCCGGTCTCTATTAGCTCGCTTTGGCTCTCTTCTATCGCCTGCTTCACTTGGGCCTGGACTTGGGCTTGGATGCTCTTCTGATCTATCGAAATGCTGCCAATTGCTTTGTTGATTTCGGTCTGCAGCGATTCGATTGAGACTGAAAGCCGTTGGAGTTTCGATATATCTGTATTCGATATCTGCTCGTGGATTGCTTTTAACGCTACTAGATAGTCCATTGTTGCTTCTTGCAGCACTTGTGGTGATAGATTCCCCACCTCGGTCAAAATCGAGCTTAGATTGGATTCTATGGATCTTGTCGTACTCTCTATCCCGTTTAAAAGGGTGGTACTGTTCATGATAGGCAGCTCGCTTTGCTCGATAAGTTTCTCGAAGTTGATCAGCGTCTGTGAGAGCAGCTGCAAGCTCACGATCAGTTGGTTTATTTGATTCTGCCTCTCGAAGGCGCTCTGCATAAGCTCCAAGTTCGAATTTTTCATCGTAAAACGCCCCTTTTAGTCGGTGTTTGTCATTGTTGTTTAGGCGATGAGATCAAGATGCGAGAGCAGCGTAGTGTCACGCAAGGTAAAAAGCTCATGGAGATGCTGAGCTCTGCGATCAAGGGCTATCAGAACAAGGTACTGACTGCAGCCGAAGTGATTGATGAGCTCATCAAGTTGGCTAAGGCAATCCAAGAGTCAGACAAAATGGCAGAGGAACTCAACCTGACTGAATATGAATATGCGTTCTATTCAGCAGTTGCAGACAATGACAGTGCTAGAGAGTTGATGCAAAAAGAGATCCTGCGCGAACTCGCTGTTGTGCTGACTGAGTCTATTCGTAAGAACGTAACCTTGGATTGGACCATCAAAGAAGCTGCCAGGGCGAAGCTGAGAGTCATTGTGAAGCGTCTACTCAAGAAGTATGGCTATCCACCTGATATGGCTTTATTGGCTACTGAGACTGTGCTTGAACAGGCTGAGCAATTAGCAGAAGAGCTCTCTGCTGCTTAATTTTTTGCAATCAAATTACAACTATTAAAAAACTAGATTAGTTGTTTTAAACAACTAATCTAGTTGTACATCACATCTCAAGACCTAACTCTTTGAGGACACTAGAATACTTTCTGACAACCTCGGGATCTTGTAGTTCAATCAGGAGCCTTTTCTCTAGATCAGCATAGCTTTCCCCTACTGCAGCTTTTTGGCTTGCAAATGGATCATGGTGAGCTAGCTTGTTTGCAAAGAATTGAATCTGCTTGTCTGTTAGCTTCTTAGCTTTGCTGTGCGTGACTTCCTTAGGTTGTTGCTTAGTTATGAACGTAAATGAGAAACCACCGATCATACGTCCAGTTTTATGTTGCTCCATAATGGGATTATTAGATTTGCACTGAAGAAGTTAAAGGAAGAATGAAACTAAATAGAAACCAATTTGAAACTAATTTAGTTGTAAATTGGTTTTAATATACAGGCTGTACTAGATTAATCTAGTACAGCCTGTATAAAAATTAATGGCTAATGATATCGAGAATTTTTTTCCATAAAATCTCAACGACTTCTTCCTGACTTATATCATGCAGGTAAACTTCCGAAATTTCTTGTTGAAGCCACTGCTCTAATTTCTCTTGATGTGAAGAGTGACTTGAATATCCATTCAATCCAAAGTAAGTGATCATCTTATTTGATGAATTTCCAGAATCGTAACTCATAAAATCATACAGCTTCTGTAAAACAGATTTAATGACCTCTTTCTGAAAACTCTTCCGGATTTTTTCCTCTCGGTACATCAAGTCTAAGTTATTGTGGGTTAAATACACATTTGGCATAAATTTATCCTTGTAAAGTAAAGGATCACAAGAACTAGAAACAATGAGGATATAGATAACTTTACTTTCGATATCTACTATGAAAAAATCCCTACGCTAACCTACCAAGTGGCGTAGTTTATTGCCTCATATTCTTATGATCGTAATAAATGGGAAAAAGAGTTTTTAAAGCTCTTTTTTTTAAACAATTTTTTTGGTAACCAAACTGGTTACCAAAAAAATTAACTTGTTTTATGAAGGTTGTCAATCATATAATCCATACAAATAGCTATTTTTTTTTGAGACACTTCAATGGATGAGTTTGTTGCATTCCCTTCTTTTGGCTATTTCTTTGAAAATAGCGACACGGGTATTTCTGATAAAGATTTTGAAAAAATAAAATATGAAATCAATGACTTTGATATCATTGTTGGGAATGAAATAAACTCTTTACATAGACTTGTTTCGCAATCCAAAGAGTTTGATCTGATTGTTATAAAACCAGAGATCGATTTTTTTCTTTTTGTGGGGCTCTTTAAAAACAAAGATTCTGTACTTAAACATTACCGTCAATATTTTGAATTATTGAGACAATTACTTACTGATAACGGTAGTCTATATGTACATGTTTCCAATCTTCACCTAATGAGTGAATTCCAAGTAATATTAGATAAAGTTTTTGGTGAAGCTAGGTGTGTGAATCAAATTTTACTAAAAACCCATAATTCTTCATTTAAAGCATCAAAAGGTTTTACTAAAACCGCTCATGAGGTAATTCTTTTTTATACCAAAACAGATAACTTTATTTGGAATGATCTGGTCCAGACAATCACAGATGATAATTTAGCTAAAAAGTTTCCTCATGTGGATGCACTGGGGCAATTTAGACTCATGCCTTTACATGTTCCTGGTGTACGAAAACATGGTGAAACTGGTAGACAATGGAGGGATATGAATCCACCCGAAGGTAAGCACTGGCGTTTTTCTCCAGAAAAAATGGATGAACTTGATCAACAGGGCCTTATTCATTGGTCAAGAACAGGTAATCCACGTTTAAAGGATTATGTTAAAAGTGATACCGGTGTTAGATATACAGATTATTGGGACTTAGCATCAGCAAAAAATTCAACATACCAAATTAAAAATCTGCAGAAAGCCTATGAGGTTATTATTAAATCCAGTACCAATGAAGACTCTTTAATATTGGATGCTTTCAGCTTTGATAGCGTCTGTTTGAATGCGGCAAATAACTTAAATAGAAAATGGATTGCAGTAACACCTAATATAGAGTCCTTTTTATTTACATTACGTTATTTGGAAAAAGACTTTTGCTCGAAAAATTTGGCAAGGGCTATTACAACTCCAGAATTTATCTCCAATGAGTTCGCTAATCCTAGCCCTGTGTATAAGGTACAAAATAAAAATTTCGGACATTTAAGTCTTTTAAATAACCTTAGATTCATCTTAAATAATTAAATTTGTGGAAAAAACTTTAAGCTGCTGAACAGCTCAAGCTATAGCTAAATTCTAAAAAGATCAGCACATAAAAATGCCTGTAAAATCCATTTTTATAGGGTTTTAGGTGTGCTGATAAATTCAGTATTTAGCTATATCTTCTTATGAACATAGTTTGATTTTTACTGTCATATTGTCCTATAGCCTAACGGAACAAAATAAAGTCTTAAAAAGCAACTCAAAAACCGTATTTATAGACTTAATATTTAATTTCGGTACAATATGTATTTAATTATCTAAACTCTAACGGTACAGAATGCCTAATCAGGTCGGATATATTCGAGTCAGTTCAACTGAACAAAATACTGAACGTCAATTAGATGGAATCAGCCTGGATAAGACCTTTACTGAAAAGGCAAGCGGTGGTAGCCGTGAACGTCCTCAGTTAAATGCAATGCTCGACTATCTGCGTGAAGGTGATACGGTGCATGTTCATAGTATTGATCGTCTGGCACGTAATACAAATGATCTGAACGAAATTGTGAATAGTCTGAATGATCGTGGTATAACCATTATTTTTCATAAAGAGAATTTGACCTTCAGTCATGATGTAGCACAATCGGCAATAAATAAACTCATGTTTCAGATGCTTGCTGCATTTGCAGAGTTTGAACGCTCCATGATCCGTGAGCGTCAAAAGGAAGGAATTGCAAAAGCCAAAGCGAAGGGCTTATATAAGGGAAGAAAGCGGAAGGTTGACTATGTTGAAATACGAAAAGCAATGGCTGAAGAAAATTCAACATTTAGAGGTGTTGCAGAAAAGTTTAAAGTAGGGATAGCAACAGTACAAAGAGCTTTAAAAGAAGAAACTAATAATCAATAAGGTTGATTAATGAAGACGCTTAGATATTCAAATTTAGAAAAGATCATGACCATTTATACTGAAATTTCTACTTATATTACATTTCATAATGCGACTGGTTTAACAGATATAAATAAATCAATGGAAGATTTTTGAACCGTACCGGGTTTGTCGGAGACCAAGCTTTCTGAGAGAATGTCCCGATGAAAAAAGTAAAATATACCCCTGAAATCAGAGAAAGAGCGGTTCAATTATTGATTGAATCCGAGAAAGA